>NZ_JBHXRX010000063.1:0-32071 GCF_042714995.1 Streptomyces sp. NPDC058665 | reverse complement strand
GGACCGTAACTGGTCCCGGGCCACCCCTCTGTCGTGCCCCCGTGGCGGCCTCCGTCGTGACAAGCCGCACACCCGTTTCCGGGCCTACGACCAGGAATAGTGGTGAAGCGGGTGATTCAGGCAGGACCTTCGGAAAGGTCCGTCTCGGGACCTTGGTCCTGAGGCCCCGGAACAGGGTTCCGTCCTGGCGCAGTACGGGGTGCACCCCCTTCTGACGTGCGGCTAAACGGTATTGAATCCGGATATTTCGGATCGTACGGAACGGGTGTCTCGGGTCGTCAAGGGGTCGAGTTGCCGGTGTGGCGGCTACGACGACATGTCGTAGATGGGTGGTTTGGGGTGTGATGGGCGGTCGGGTTACCAAGGGATGGCAAGCCAGCCCCCGGTGCTCTGAGCGCCGGGTCCATTGATGCCCGGAGGTTTCTCAATGTCGCAGCGCACCACGCCCCGCCAGTCCACGCTCCGTACCCGTGCCGCCATCCTGGCCGCCGGACTCGGAGTGACGACGGCGCTCGGAGCGGGGGTCGCGTTCGCCGCGAACAGCAGCGGCGACGACGGTGCCACCCGCACGTCGGCCGCGACGGCCGTCGACAAGCAGTCCAGCCACGCCGAGAAGAAGAGCGTCACCAAGCCCGCCGAGAAGGCGAAGGCCAAGAAGTCGCCCACCTGGGGCAAGCCGGTCTCCAAGTACGAGCTGAGCGCCTCGTTCGGCATCGGTGGCGGCCGCTGGGCCCACAAGCACTCGGGCCAGGACTTCGCCGTCCCGGTCGGCACGAACGTGAAGGCCGCGCACGACGGCGTCGTCGTGAAGGCCGGACCCAACGGCGCCGGCGACGGCCCCGCGTACGGCAACGCGATAGTCATCAAGCACGGCACGAAGAACGCGAAGTACTCGCAGTACGCGCACCTGTCTAAGGTGAAGGTGAACATCGGCCAGAAGGTCGACAAGGGCGAGAGCATCGCGCTCTCCGGCAACACCGGCAATTCGAGCGGCCCGCACCTGCACTTCGAGATCCGTACGACCCCGAACTACGGCAGCGCGATCAACCCGCTGACCTTCCTGCGCTCGGCCGACGTCACTGTGTGACGCCGCCGTGCGCCTGCACCAGCAGATCGATGGCGACCTCAAGGATGGCTTCACGCTTCTCCTCGGGGTCGCCTTCGACGTCCCTGAGGGCGAGCATGCCGGCGTGCATGGTGAAGATCGCGGTGAAGCAGCGCACATGATCGGACATCGAGGCGTCGGGCTGCTTCAGCAGTTCCATCAGCCGCAGCATGCGGCTCTTGAAGGTCTCTCCCACGCTCAGGTCGCGCATCGTCGCCTGGTTCTCCTGGATGAAGCGGAACAGGGGCGCGGCGGCGCCGAGCGCCTCGCTGTAGCGCCGTAGGATCTCCTTCTTCACGTCCAGGGTCGCGGGCTGTGTCTCACCCCAGGTGATCAGGTCGTCGATCGGCCGGGCCAGATCCTCGAAGAGGCTGACCACGATGTCTTCCTTGGTCTTGAAGTGGTAGTAGAGCGCGGCCTTGGTCACATCCAGATGCTCGGCGATCTCACGCAGCGAGGTCTTCTCGTAGCCCTGCTCGGCGAAGAGTCCCAGCGCTACGTCCTGGATGCGCTGACGGGTGTCGCCCCGACGCGGCTGCGCTGTGCTGCCCATGAATGCTCTCCCGAAAATTACTTACTTGACGACCGGCAAGTGACAGGTCTACTTTCCCCAGTGTACTTAGCTTGCCGGTCGGCAAGTAAGTGGTGAGGTGCATCCAGAAGCACGGAACAGACCAGGAATCAGGGGAGTGGGGGCCATGTCGCTCGACGCGGTGGGGTCGGAACAGAAGAAGGCTGAGCCACAGCCGCGCAGCGTGAGAGTGGTACTGCTCGCGCTCATGATCGCGATGCTGCTCGCCATGCTGGACAACATGATCGTCGGCACAGCGATGCCGACGATCGTCGGCGAGCTGGGTGGTCTGGAGCACCTGTCCTGGGTGGTCACCGCCTACACCCTCGCCACCGCGGCCTCGACCCCGATCTGGGGGAAGATCGGCGACATGTACGGGCGGAAGAACATCTTCCTGCTCTCCATCGTCATCTTCCTCATCGGCTCCGCGCTCAGCGGCATGGCCCAGGACATGGGCCAGCTCATCGGCTTCCGCGCCATCCAGGGCCTGGGCGCCGGCGGACTCATGGTCGGTGTCATGGCGATCATCGGTGACCTCATCCCGCCCCGTGAGCGCGGCAAGTACCAGGGCATGATGGCCGGCGTGATGGCCCTCGCCATGATCGGCGGACCGCTGGTGGGCGGCACCATCACCGACCACCTCGGCTGGCGCTGGAGCTTCTACATCAACCTGCCGCTCGGCGCCGTCGCCCTCGCGATGATCGTGACCGTGCTGCACCTGCCCGCGGTGAAGCGGACGAAGCAGAAGGTCGACTATCTCGGCGCCGCCCTGCTGACGGTCGGCATCACCTCGATCGTGCTGGTCACCACCTGGGGCGGTACGGAGTACGCCTGGAGCTCCTCGGTGATCATGGAGCTGATCGCCATCGGCGTGGTCACCCTCGGCTCGTTCGTCTACGTGCAGACCAAGGCGCCCGAGCCGATCATGCCGCTGCACATCTTCCGAAACCGCAACTTCAGCCTGATGCAGGTGATCGGCTTCCTGACCGGCTTCGTGATGTTCGGAGCCGTCCTCTTCCTGCCGCTCTACCAGCAGTCCGTGCAGGGTGCATCGGCGACCAACTCCGGGCTGCTCCTGCTGCCGATGCTGCTGTCGATGATGGTCGTCTCGCTGTTCGCGGGCCGGATCACCACCAGCACCGGCAAGTACAAGATCTTCCCGATCGCGGGCGGCGCCCTGATGGTCGCCGGGCTCTTCCTGCTCGCGCAGATGGACACCGAGACCTCGCGGCTCACCTCCGGCATCTACATGGCCGTCCTCGGCGCCGGCATGGGCTTCCTGATGCAGATCACCATGCTGGTGGCGCAGAACAGCGCCGAGCCGGAGGACATGGGCGTCGCCTCGTCCTCGACCACCCTCTTCCGTACGCTCGGCAGCTCCTTCGGCGTCGCGATCATGGGCGCGCTGTTCACCAGCAAGGTGCAGGAGGAGATGGCGGCGCGCGGTGGTGACGCGGTGACGCAGCAGTCCGCGCAGCTCGACGCGGCGAGCCTGGCCAAGCTGCCGGACGCGGCGCGTGAGGCGTACCAGATCGCGGTGTCGTCCGGTACGCATGTGGCCTTCCTGCTGGCCGGTTCGGTCGCGGTGATCGGCTTCCTCGCGGCGTTCTTCGTCAAGGAGGTCCCGCTGCGGGGCGCGGGCCCCCAGAAGCCGGGCGAGCCCGGCGAGGGCGCGGCGGCGTCCGAGGGGGGCAAGGTCCCACAGTCGGCTTAGGCCCTTGGGAGCCGGTCCGTTCATCGGACCGCACGGGCGCGCTGTGGACGGCGGGGGGCCGTTGTCAGCGGGGCGTGCCAGCATCGAAGACGTGGACAGCAAAGAAGCAGGTCAGCCGCCGCAGGTGCCCCTCACGCACCTGCGGCAGCTGCGTCTGGCCAAGGACGCCATGGACCGCGACTGGGCGGAGCCGCTCGACCTGGACGCGGTCGCCGCCCACGCCGGGTATTCGCGGTATCACTTCGTGCGTGCTTTCAAGGCGGTGTACGGGCAGGCGCCCTGCCGCTATCTCTCCCGCAGACGCATAGAACGCGCGGAGGAACTGCTGCGCTCGGCCAATCTCACCGTCACCGAGATCTGCGTCCTCGTGGGCTTCAGCAGTCTCGGCACCTTCTCCAAGCGCTTCAAGGAGCAGACCGGCAGCAGTCCGAGCGCGTATCGCGCGAAGCACGCGGGGCGCGGGGCCGCGCTCATACCGGGGTGTTACGCGCTGCTCTGGGCCGGTGGCTTCCCGCCCAGGGGCGCCGGTGCGGGCGCGACGCCCGCGCTGGACCGGCCCGGTGAGGACAGCAATTCTGGAGAAGCCCGCTGATGGTCGCGGTGCCTACGGTGGATACAGAAGCACCGGGTCGGTGGGCGGCCCGCGTACGGCACATCTCTCCGAGGAGCGCGTCATGATCAAGGGTCTTGCCATCTCAACCGTCTGGGTGCTCGACCAGGACCGGGCCAAGGAGTTCTACGTCGACAAGCTCGGCCTTGAGGTCCGTACGGACATGACCCTGGGGGAGGGAGGGATGCGCTGGCTGACGGTCGGGGCCAAGGACCAGCCGGACGTGGTGCTGACCCTGATGCTCCCGGGCGGGCACGCGATGGACGAGGAGTCCGCCGCCGCGCTCAAGACGCTCATCGGCAAGGGCATGCTCGGCGCGGGGGTGCTGGCCACGGACGATGTCCACGGGGACTACGAGAAGCTGAAGGCGCGGGGCGTGGAGTTTCTCCAGGAGCCACAGGAGCGTCCCTACGGCACCGAGGCGATATTCCGGGACGACTCGGGGAACTGGTTCTCGTTCACCCAGGCCAAGGAGGGTGACCTCGACCTGGAGAAGGAGTGGGCGTAGCCCTCCGAGACCAGGGGTGCCGACCGGCGTGCGACCGGGCCGTGCCTTTCCGGTCCGCCACTTATTCCGGGAGTTTGATCATCGGGAAGCTGCCGGTCGTCGTCGGGGCGTGTTCGGGGAGCCAGAGGACCGCGATCGCGCCGCCCGTCTCGTCCGGGGCGGGCGTCAGACTCTCCGGTGCGGCGTTCCGGAAGGTCAGCCGAGCCCCGAGGACGCGTGCCTGACCGGCGGCGATGGTCAGACCGAGACCGTGGCCATGGCCCGCGCGGTCGCTCGCGCCCGTACGGAAGCGGCTCGGCCCCTCGCGGAGCAGCGCGTCGGGGAAGCCGGGGCCGTGGTCGCGTACGCGCACCACGCGGCCCTCGACGGTCACCTCGACCGGGGTGCCGCCGTGCTTGGCCGCGTTGGCCAGGAGATTGCCGAGAATGCGCTCCAGCCGGCGCGGATCGGTGTTCACCCAGGACTCGTGGACGACATGGATCCGCACATCAGGATCGAGCAGAGCCACCCGCCTGCTGACGAACTCGCCGAGTGCCACCTCCTGGAGTTCGGCGCGCTCCGAGGCGCTGTCGAGCCTGGCGACTTCGAGCACGTCCTCGACCAGCGTCCGCATCGCCTGCGCGCGGTCCCTGACCAGCTCCGTCGGGCGGCCGGGGGGCAATAGCTCGGCAGCCGTGAGCAGGCCCGTCACCGGCGTGCGGAGCTCGTGCGCGATGTCGGCGGTGACCCGGCGCTCGGCCTCGATGCGTTCGTGCAGGGCGTCGGTCAGGGCGTCGACCGCGCGGGCCAGCTCGTCGGTCTCGTCCCGTACGACTCCGCCGACCGCCTCACGTACCCGCACGTCCGTATTGCCCTGGGCGACCTTGCTCGCGGCATCCGCCGCCTTGCGCAGCCGGCGCGAGAGCTGGCCGCCGATCAGCACCCCCAGCGCACAGCCGCCCACGACCACGCAGACCGAACCGATCAGCAGGGCCCTGTCGAGATCCTTCATGATCGTCACGGAGCGGTCGGCGAACTTGCTGTGCAGGGAGAGCACGCCGTTCTCCAGCGGTATCGCCGCCCAGACGTCCGGCGTGCCGTCCGCCGAGTCATGGACGTAAGTGGCCCGCCTGCCCTGCTGCGCCTTCTCCCGCAGGTCGTCGGGGAGCGCGGGGTCGTTCAGCTTCGTACCGAACTTCAGCTCATGGGTCGATTCGTACATACGCTGCGCGAAGAGCAGCCGTTCCAGCTGCACCTCACGCGCGTTGTCGAGCATCGAGACCTGCGCCGCGTTGTGCACGACAAGGCTCAGCGCCATCGCGGTGAGCGCGCCGACCGCCGCGATCGCGATGCTGATCTTCCACCGGACACCGGTGCGCAGGGCGAGCCGTTTCATGCCTTGAGCTTGTAGCCGAAGCCGCGGACCGTCTCGATCCTGTCCTGTCCGATCTTCGTACGCAGCCGCTGCACATGGACGTCCACCACGCGTGTGTCACCGCCCCAGCCGTAGTCCCAGACGCGTTCGAGCAGCTTGTCACGGGAGAGGACGGTGCCCGGCGCGGCCGAGAACTCGATCAGCAGCCGCATCTCCGTCGGGGTCAGCGCGACCGGCTCGCCCCCTTTGCGTACCTCCATGCCCTCCGTGTCGATCTCCAGATCGCCGAAGGACCGGGCGCCGCCCTCATCCGGCTGCTCCTGCCCGCCGTGCTCCCCGGCGGGTCCGCCCGCGTGCCCGAAGCGGCGCAGCACAGCACGGATACGGGCGACCAGCACCGCGCCGTCGAAGGGCTTGGTCACGTAGTCGTCGGCCCCCGCCTCCAGGCCCAGCACCACGTCGATCGAGTCGGCGCGCGCCGACAGCATGATCACGGGCACCGTCGACTCGTCCCTGATCCGGCGGCACAGACTCACCCCGTCCAGGCCGGGCACCATCACATCGAGCAGCGCGATGTCCGGCCGGTCGGCCCGGAAGGCCTCCAGCCCCGAGAGGCCGTCCGGCATGGCCGTCACCACGAAGCCGTCGCGCTCCAGCGCGAGTTGGGTGGCCTCGCGGATGACGTCGTCGTCCTCGACGAAAAGGACATGGGTCTCCACCATCCGACAGCTCTCAGCTCTCTCAGTCGTCGTTGTCGCTGGTCGTGGGGGGTGCGGGAGCGACCGCCGGGCCGTTGCCGACCGCTCGGCTGTAGTTGTTGCGCACCCGGTAGCGCTCGGCGAACCGCGTATCGGCCCAGGTGTAGGTCACGACGTCCTCGCCGGACGGGTACGAGACCGGGTCGCCCTTCGCGTACACCTGGCGGGTGAGCACCAGCTCACCACGGTCGATCGTGGCGTAGACGGCGGGTTCCTCGGCGACGAAGACGTTCTCGTAGCGCCGGTCGGACTCACGGTAGACGTACGTTCCGAGCCCCACGGCGTCGTCGCAGGTCATCACGTTGATCACCACATCGGGTGCGGTGCCGCCGGTCAGATTCCCGTACGAGGTGTCCACCGGGTACGCGTCCCTGGCGCACGGCTTGAGGTCGGCCTTGACCTGTCCGCTCACCTTGGGGTCCCGCCGCAGCAGCGCCACCGGGTCGATGTTCTGGGCGGGCACGGCGGAAGGCTCCGAGGTCGGCGTCGCGAAGGGCTCGGCGGTGGCGACGGACGCGGCGCCCTCGTCCCTGGTGCCGGACGCGCTCGTGGAGCAGCCGATGACGAACAGGCCGAAGCCTATGAGCGCCGCCAGCGCCACACCGCCGGTGGCGGTCGTCGCTGTCACCGTCACCGTCTTCGGGAACAGGCCCGGCGGAGACACGTCGTCGGCCGCGGGGTCGGCTGCGGGGTCGTTCGCGCGCCGCTCGTCTGCGCGCCGGTCGTTCGCCGCACGGCGGGTCGTTCTCGGGGCAGGTGTGCTCTCTCCGTCGCGCCTCAGGCCGCGCACCGCTCCTGCCCCCGTCCGTCGCGACGATAACCGGCACGCTGCGGAGCGCGGGCGCGCGGCGTGCGGCGTTCGGGCCCCCGGATCCCCGGCGTCGTCCGGCGCTCCGCGTCGCGGCGCTCCAGCTCCCGGGCCTCCAGCTCCTCGCGGAGTCTGGCGAGCGCCCGGTGCAGCGTGCTCTTCACGGTACCGGTAGACATTCCGAGCGCCGCCGCCGTCTCCTCCGTACTCATCTGCTCCCAGTGCCGCAGCACCACCACGCTGCGCTGCTTCGGCGCCAGGACCCCGAGGATGTCGATGAGCAGGGCGCGGTCGGCGCGCTGTTCGGCGCCGTCCTCGACGCAGGGCTCGGGCAACTGCTCGGTCGGCACCTCTTCGAGCCTGCGCGCCCGCCACCACTCCGTACGCGTATTGATCATGACGCGGCGCAGATAGGCGTCGGCGAGTGACTTGTCGGCGATGCCGTCCCAGCGGCCGAACGTACGGGCCAGGGCGGTCTGGAGCAGGTCCTGGGCGTCGACAGGGTCGGGGACCAGCCGCCGGGCACTGCGCAGCAGTGCCTCCTGCCGGGTGCGTACGTACTCCTCGAATGCGAGCACCTCGCCGTGCGACATGAAAACCGCCTCCCACCCCGTGAACTGCACCGTGTACCGCGCTGCCGTGTTCTTCACTGACGTTCCAGAAGTTACGGAGGGGTTGTCACGAGGCCGTGCGCGCCAGCCGTCGGCGGGCGCACGGACATCCATCGGTTGTGTAACGGCGGGGATGGAAGGGGCGAACGGCGGCACAGACGAACGGCCGGCCCGGAGGGGCCGGCCGAGGCGGCGGGATGGGGTGGCGGGATGGGAAGTGCCAGGTCGGTCGCGCGGTGGTACGAGGACCGGACGGCCCAGACGGCGCGGTCAGGCCGGTCAGGTCAAGCCGAGACAGGTGAGGCCAGTCAGGTCAGCGGCAGCCGGTACAGATCGTCCGCCATCGGTTCGACCAGCCCGTCGGCCACCAGCCCGTCCAGTGCCCTGGCCCGCTGCACCGGTTCCTCCCACACGGCGTCGAGCACCGCGAGCGGCACCGGCGCCACCGCCTCGCGCAGCACGGCGAGCAGCTTCCCGCGCACCTGCCGGTCCGTGCCCGCGTACGTCTGCCCGCGCCGGGCCGGACCCTGGTGCACCGGTTTGCCGGCCAGCCGCCAGGCGCACTGCGAGGCGATCGGGCACCGTGCGCAGTCCTCGTTCTTCGAGGTGCACACGAGCGCGCCGAGTTCCATGGAGGCGGCGGCCCAGCGGGCGGCCGTCGACTCGTCGGCGGGCAGCAGCGCGCGGGCCAGTTTGCGTTCGGCGGCGGTCGTCGCGTTCGGCGGGTACTGGATTCCGGCGGCGGCGCGCGCGAAGACGCGTCGTACGTTCGTGTCGAGGACGGCGTGCCGCTGTCCGTACGCGAACGAGGCCACAGCCGCGGCCGTGTACTCGCCGATCCCGGGCAGCGCGAGCAACTGGCTGTGCTCGCGCGGTACGTCGCCGCCGAACCGCTCCGTTATCGCCACGGCCGCCCCGTGCAGCCGGAGCGCCCGGCGCGGATAGCCGAGTCTGCCCCAGGCGCGTACCGCTTCGCCGGGAGCGTCGGCGGCCAGGTCGGCGGGGCGTGGCCAGCGCGCGAGCCACTGTTCGTACACCGGGAGCACCCGGGCGACCGGGGTCTGCTGGAGCATGAACTCGCTGACCATCACACCCCAGGCGCCCGTTTCGGGTCGGCGCCAGGGCAGGTCGCGGGCGTGCGCGTCGAACCACGCGATGACGGGGTCGTGAAGGGCGGCCGGGGCGATGGCCGGCGCCGTGGTCGCGGAAGTCGCTGGAGTCGCAGTCATGACAGGACCGATCCTGGCACGTTCGGTCCTGGGGGCCGTGCAGCCGCCCGGTGTGCGCCGGGCGTTGAGGGGTGGTGACGGGGGCGCGAAGGGGGCGCGTCAGGAGCCGTACGGTACCGGCCGACCGGGGGTGAACCGTGTGTGGACGGCGTATGAACCGGGTGTGCTCAGAAGCGCGAACGGGGCTGTTCGCTCTGTCGGCCGAGCGCGCCTGAGTTCTCGCCCGCCCCGCTTACGGCCCGGTCCCCCGCGCCGGGTTCCGGGAGCGGGCCGCGACCGCCGGTGACCTCTCCACCGGCCTGCTCCGTGAGCCGAGGGACGCGCGGTCCCGGTCCCGCGAACCAGACCACCAGCCCCGTACGGCTCGTCCGCATCGTCTCGATCAGCACCCGCGCCGGCCGCGTCAGCGCGAGGACCACGAGCGTCGCGACCAGCCCGCCGAGCAGCAGCCCCACCGCCACGTCGTGCGGATAGTGCACACCGACGAAGACCCGCGAGAAGGCGGCGAACAGCGCCAGCGGGAGCGTCAGGAACGCGATCCTCCGCCAGGCGATGGCGAGCGCGACCGCCGAGGCGGCGGCGATCGTCGAGTGGTTGCTGGGGAAGGACCAGTCGCCGACCGGCGGGCAGGTCGCCAGCGACGTGGCCGCGCCCGCGACCGCGCGGCACGGCCGCTCCTCCTGGATGGCGCTCTTGGCCAGTTCGCTGCTCACGTACGCGAGGGCGGTCGCGAGCGGCCCAACTACCGCCCTGGCCATGGCCCGTGAGTCTCCGGTTCGCGTACGCCACCAGCCGGCGAGGAACAGAACTCCCAGGATCACGATCACGGCCTCCGTCCCGATCTCGACGAAGTGCCGTACCCAGGACGGCGATTGATGGGCGAGATCGGTAATGTCGCGGTAAAGGCCGCTGGTGACGGAGGGGTCCATGGTCACGGACCGTACCCTTCGACCTACCGCTCGCGCATCTCGCATCGGCAGCCGAACCCCTGACGAAAGGGGTAAGTGGGGCCTCTCGGGCGTCCGTTGCATGATGATGATCCGTAAAACTTGCGAGACCAGCGCCATGTGGGGCGGGAGTTGGCCAAGAACTCTCGTAGAGTTGCGCCGTGGGATCTATGCGCAATCCGGTCGGGCCGCTTCCCTCCTCCATCTACTGGCGACGGAGGGCACTAGCGGCGACTCTGGTCGCGCTGCTCGCGTTGCTCGTCGTATGGGTCGTCACCTCCGGTGGTGACGGCGGCGGAAAGAAGCGCGACGACAGTGCGAACGGCGAGGCTCCCCCTCCCTCGATCACCCCTGGACCGTCCGGATCCGGACCCGCGATAAGTGAACAGCCGGGCGGGCGCGACGAGTCGGGCGACACCGGCGGAAGCGACGACCCCGGCAGCGGTGGTACGGACGCGGGCTCGGGCGCCGACGGCGGCGCCGGTGGCGACAACGGCGGTGCTGGTACGGGCGGTTCGGGCGGCGCCGCGGGAAGCGGCGGCGATGCGGTCAGCGGCGGCAGTGGTGGTGACGGTGCGGGCGGCAGCACCACCGGCGAGCAGGTGCCGGTCGGATCGAGTCTCCCCAACTGCGCCCCGAGCGCGCTGACTCTGAGGCTGGAGAGCCGCAAGGTCGCCTACGAGCCGGGCGAGAAGCCGTCGTTCAGGCTCGTGGCCACCAACGGTTCGGGCAAGGACTGCAAGGCGGACCTCGGGCCCAGGTCCGTGGTGCTGAGCGTCACGGACTCGGAGAGCGACGAGATCTGGTCCTCCAAGGACTGCCCCAAGATCGGCCAGTTGCTGCTGAAGGTGCCCGCGGGCGGGACGGTCACCCGGACCGTCGTCTGGGACCTCACGCGGAGCGTCCCGCAGTGCGCCACACCGCCGCCCGGCAAGGCCGGGCCCGGCACCTACCTGGTCGAGGCGGCGGCGTCCGGCGCCACCGTCAAGCAGGGCCAGACCTCCATCAGGTTGGACAAGGACTGAGTGGACCGGGCCGGCCGCCCGCCTTCGTACGTACGCAGGTGTACGGAGGCGTGAGCGGATGCGGGTGTACGGAGGCGTACGCGGGCCGTCGCCCGTACGTCAGACGTACCGCTCCAGGATGGACGACTCCGCCAGCCGCGACAGGCCCTCGCGCACGCTGCGCGCCCGCGCCTCGCCCACCCCGTCCACCGTCTGGAGATCGTCCACACTCGCCGCCAGCAGCTTCTGCAGCCCGCCGAAGTGCTCGACCAGCCGCTCGATGATCGCGCCCGGCAGCCGCGGCACCTTGGCCAGCAGCCGGTACCCGCGCGGCGAGACCGCCGAGTCGAGCGTCTCGGGCGATCCGCTGTAGCCCAACGCCCGTGCGACGACGGGCAGTTCCAGCAGCTCGGTGTGGGAGAGCGAGTCCAGCTCGGTCATCGCCTCGGCGACCGTACGGGACCGCTTCGCGGTCGGCTCGGGCACATAGTCCCGTACGACGAGCTCACGCTCGGGCTCGACGCCCGCGATCAACTCGTCCAGCTGGAGGGCGAGAAGCCGCCCGTCGGTGCCCAGCTCGACCACGTACTCCGCGATCTCCGTGGCGATCCTGCGCACCATCTCCAAGCGCTGCGAGACCGCCGACACGTCCCGGACCGTCACCAGGTCCTCGATCTCCAGCGCGGAGAGCGTGCCGGCGACCTCGTCCAGCCGGAGTTTGTACCGCTCCAGGGTCGCGAGCGCCTGATTGGCACGCGACAGGATCGCGGCCGACTCCTCAAGAACCCGCCGCTCCCCGTCCACGTACAGCGCGATCAGCCGCATCGACTGCGACACCGAGATGACGGGGAACCCGCACTGCTTGGAGACCCGGTCCGCCGTGCGGTGGCGGGTGCCGGTCTCCTCGGTCGGGATGGAGGCGTCGGGGACGAGCTGGACACCGGCCCGCAGAATTTTGGTGATGTCTTTGTCGAGGATGAGCGCGCCGTCGAGCTTGCACAGCTCACGGAGCCTCGTCGCGGTGAATTCCACGTCCAGCACGAAGCCGCCCGTGCACATCGCCTCGACGGTCTTGTCCATGCCCAGGACGATGAGACCGCCGGTGTTCCCCCGGAGGATCCGCTCCAGGCCGTCACGCAGCGCCATGCCGGGCGCCACGGCGCTCAGTGAGGCGCGCATCAGCGCTTCGGTGCCGGATCCACCGGAGCCACCACCGGACTTTCCGGGTGCTGCTGCCCGGTCGTTGGCTGCCACTGCACTCCTCCGGCTCGTACGGATGGGCGAGACCAGGGCAAAGTCTACCGGCGGTCCTTGCCGTCCCGTGGGGCGTCCGGGCGACCCCGGCGCGGAAGCACGCTGAGAGCCGCCCCCATGTCGGCCACTTCTGTGACCTTCATACCGGCCGGCACCTTCCCGGGATCGGTCGGGACGAGGGCGTGTGTGAAGCCGAGCCGGTGCGCCTCGGCCAGTCTGCGCTGGACGCCCGTCACCCTTCTGACCTCGCCCGCGAGGCCCACCTCGCCGATCGCGACGAGGTTCTTCGGCAGCGGGGTGTCGCTCGCCGCCGATGCCAGGGCAAGGGCGACCGCCAGGTCCGCGGCCGGCTCCGAGAGCTTCACACCGCCGACCGTCGCGCTGTAGATGTCGCGCTTGCCGAGCGCGCTGATCCGGCCGCGCTGCTCCAGAACGGCCAGCATCATCGAGACGCGGGAGGTCTCCAGGCCCGAGGTGGTGCGCCGGGGGGACGGGATCTGGGAGTCGACCGTCAGCGCCTGCACCTCGGCCACGAGCGGGCGGCGGCCTTCGAGGGTGACCGTGAGGCAGGTGCCGGGGACCGGCTCGTCACGGCGGGTGAGGAAGAGGCCGGAGGGATCGGCGAGACCCGTGATGCCTTCGTCGTGCAGTTCGAAGCAGCCGACCTCGTCCGTCGTCCCGTACCGGTTCTTGACGCCCCGCACGAGCCGCAGCCGAGCGTGCCGGTCCCCTTCGAAGGAGAGCACGACGTCCACCAGGTGCTCCAGCAGGCGGGGACCCGCGATCGCGCCGTCCTTGGTGACATGGCCGACGAGCAGGGTGGACATGCCCCGCTCCTTGGAGACCCGGATGAGCGCGCCCGCCACCTCCCGGACCTGGGCCATGCCGCCGGGCGCCCCGTCGATCTCGGGCGATGCCACCGTCTGTACGGAGTCGAGGATGAGCAGCGACGGCTTGACCGCGTCGAGATGCCCGAGGACGGCGGAGAGATCGGTCTCGGCGGCGAGATAGAGATGGTCGTCGATGGCCTTGATGCGGTCCGCGCGCAGCCGCACCTGGCTCGCCGACTCCTCGCCGGTGACATAGAGCGTGCGGTGCTCGGAGCCGGCCGCCTTCGCCGCGACGTCCAGGAGCAGCGTGGACTTGCCGACGCCCGGCTCACCGGCCACCAGCACGACGGCTCCCGGCACAAGACCGCCGCCGAGGACGCGGTCCAGCTCGTCCACGCCCGTCGAGCGTGCCGTGGCCGTCCGGCCGTCGACCTGGCCGATCGGGAGGGCCGGGGTGCTGACCCGTCCCGCCGCCGTCGTCCGTACGGCGGGCGCGCCGAACTCCTCGACCGTGCCCCAGGCCTGGCATTCGGGGCAGCGGCCGAGCCACTTGACGGTCGTCCAGCCGCAGTCGGTGCAGCGGTAGGACGGCCGGTCCTTGGCGGATTTGGTACGGGCGACAGCCATGGCGCCACCGTATAGGCGACCACTGACAACCCTTGCCGCGGAGGTCACTTCAGCCGTCGGCGGTGCACGGGCCGGGACCCATTGGCGCAGAAGATACGGGTATGGCGGATGTTTCATCCGTACGGATTAAAAGTAGGCAAGCGTCGGGAAGGTCGTGCGCTCCCCTGTCTACCGTCGGTGGGTGACGAGCAGCAGACTGGAGCCCCCCGCACACACCACCGGCGCACACCGTGCGCCCCGTCGCGCGCCCCGATCGGGTACGCGCACGCCGGGCGCGGACCGCCCGGATACGAACGCGCAGGCCACCCACCGCCCGCCCGTGCGGTACGAGCCGTATCTGGACGGGCTGTTCACGTACTGCCTCTCCGTGCTGTGCGACCACGACGCGGCGACCGAGGTGCTCGGCCAGGTCCTGGCCATCTCCGAGCGCCACTACGGGCGTTGTCCGGCGGGCGAGGGGGAGCGCGGGGCCTGGCTCTACTCGCTCGCCCGGTGGGCCTGTCTGCGCCGGCTCGGTGAACAGCGCGCGAGCCGCCCGGGGGCGCACACCGGCCGTCGCGGGCCGGACCCGGCCGAGGGCGGGCACAAGGACTCCGCCCTGCCGCCGGAGGTCGCCGCGCGCCGCCGGCGTGAACTCGCCCTGCTGGCCTGGCCCGAGGCCGCCGGTACGACCCCCGAACAGCGCGAGGCGCTCGAACTGGCCGTACGCCACGGGCTCGGCGCGCGCGACGTCGCCGCCGTCCTGTCCATGGAGCAGCTGCCCGCCCGCGAACTGCTCAACTCCGCCGCCTGCGAGGTCGAGCGCACCAGGGCCGCGCTCGCCGTCGTGGAGACGGGCAACTGCCCGGCCGTCGCCCAGCTCACCGGCGACGACCAGGTGCTTCTCTCGGCCGCGCTCCGCCGCGAGCTGGTCCGGCACGTGGACGACTGCCCGCGCTGTCGCCGCGCCGCCGAGCGCGCCGCGGCCGCGGGCCCCTGGCCCGGCTCGGCCGCCGCCACCCGCGCCGCCCGGCCCGCCCGGCCCACCTCGTCGGGCGTGCCCTCCTGGGCCGCTTCCCCCGCCGTCCTGCCGCTCGTCGAGGCCCCCCGGTCCGCGGCGTACACCGCCATGACGAACACCCCGCGCGCGCGTGCCACCACCCCGCGCTTCGGCCGAAACGGCTTCCCCATGGACCCCAAGGACCGCGCCGCCCGCCGCGACCGGCTGCGCGCGCGGGCCGTCACGACCACCGTCGTGGCGACCGTCGTCGCCGCGCCCGTCTTCGCCCTCTGGGCGGCGTACCGGGGCGCGCCGCCGACCGGGGAGGGCCACGGCGGGACGTCCGTCAGCGCCGGTGACGCCGAGCGGCGCGGCGCGCACGGCGCCGACCCGTACGACACCTATGAGAACGCGGGCAACGCCCAGGACCGGCCCGGCGACCCCTTCGCCCGCGGCGGTAAGGACCCTGACGTCTCCGTCGAGGTCATCAGCGACGGCACGGGCGGCCCGTCCGGCACACCCGGAGCGGGTTCCGGACGGCTCGCGGTCACGGCCGAGTCGAGTGGCGACCGTACGAGGATCACGCTCACCGCGACCGGTGGCGAGCCCGTCTCGTGGTCGGCCTGGACCAGCGCGTCCTGGCTGCGGCTGAGCCGTACGTCCGGCACGCTCGCCCCCGGCAGGTCCGTCACCGTCCATGTCCACGTGGACCACGCGCGCGAGCCGTCAGGACCGTGGCGCGCCCGTATCGGGCTGAGCCCCGCGGGCTCGGTGGTGGCGATCAGCGGTTACGGTGCCAGGCCGCCGTCCTCGTCGGACCCCGGCCCCGGTCACGGTCCGGGACCCGGTCCCGGCCGGCCGACGCGCCCGCCGTCCTCGCCGCCGCCGGGCACGGGCGGCCCCGGCCCGAGCGACCCGGGCGAACCGACCGACCCGGGTCCGACCGACCCCACCGATCCGCCGCCCGGCACGGGCGACCCGACGGACCCGACCGATCCGCCGCCGGGCTCCGGCGACCCGAGCCCGCCCGGAGACCCGTCCGGTCCGGCCGACCCGGGTGGCTCGGGCGGTTCGGGCGATGCGGACACGCCGCCCGCGTCTCCGTGAGCGGGCGCGCCGCCGCCCTCCGCCGTCAGACCGGGGGCGCGGGCGCCGGAACCGGGTCCGCCGGGTGCGGGGCGACGAGTGGCAGGGCGCTCGCCAGCCGTGCCTCGCAGAGCTCGACCAGCGTGTCGTACCCGGCCTTGCCCATCAGCTCCGTCAGCTCGGGGGCGTACGTCCGGTACACGGGCTCGCCCGCCCCGTGCGCCGACGTCGCCGATGTGCACCACCAGTGCAGGTCGTGCCCGCCGGGGCCCCAGCCCCGCCGGTCGTACTCGCCGATCGTCACCTGGAGCACCCGCGACTCGTCGGGCCGCTCGATCCAGTCGTACGTACGCCGCACCGGCAGCTGCCAGCAGACGTCGGGCTTCGTCTCCAGCGGCTCGCGGTCCTCCCGCAGCGCCAGGATGTGCAGCGCGCAGCCCGCGCCGCCGGCGAAACCGGGCCGGTTCTGGAAGACGCACGAGCCGTCCCAGCGGCGCGTCTTGCGAGCGCCGTCGTCGTCCGTCTCCACCCAGCCGCTGTCCGTCCCCACGTCGTGGAACTGCCACAGCTCCGGCGTGAGCCGTTTCACGTGCCCCGCGACCCGCTTCTCGTCGTCCTCGTCGGAGAAGTGCGCCCCCAGCGTGCAGCAGCCGTCGTCGGCGCGGCCTGCCTCGATGCCCTGGCAGCCGCTGCCGAAGACACAGGTCCAGCGAGAGGTGAGCCAGGTCAGATCGCACCGGAAGACCTGGTCGTCGTCGGCCGGATCAGGGAATTCGACCCAGGACCGCGCGAAGTCCAGCCCCTTCTCGTCGGGCGGAATCTGCTCATGCTGCTTCTTGGCGCGTCTGGCTTTGCCCGGCTTCGCCTTGTTCGTCTTTGGCACGGGTCCAGCGTATGCGCGTCACCGCAGTAGCGTTCGCGCATGAGACTCGGAGTTCTCGACGTCGGTTCGAACACCGTCCACCTGCTGGCGGTCGACGCCCATCGCGGCGCGCGCCCGCTGCCCGCCCATTCCCACAAGACCGAGCTGAGGCTCGCCGAACTGCTCGACGCGGACGGCGCGATCGGCCCCGACGGCGTGGACCGACTGGTGGCCACGGTCGCCGACGCGCTCCAAGCGGCCGAGGACAAGGGCTGCGAGGCGGTGCTGTCGTTCGCGACGTCCGCCGTACGCGAGGCGAGCAACGCCGACCAGGTACTCGCCAGGGTCAAGGCGGAGACGGACGTTGACCTCCATGTCCTGACCGGGGACGAGGAGGCCCGGCTGACGTTCCTCGCCGCCCGGCGCTGGTTCGGGTGGTCGGCGGGGCGGCTGCTGGTCCTGGACATCGGCGGCGGCTCGCTGGAGATCGCCTACGGCGTCGACGAGGAACCGGACGCCGTGGCGTCCCTGCCCCTGGGCGCCGGCCGCCTCACCGCGGCCTGGCTGCCCGGAGATCCGCCCGATCCCGGGGCCGTGAAGGAGCTGCGCCGCCATGTGCGGGCCGAGATCGCCCGTTGCGTGGGTGAGTTCACCCGCTTCGGCGAACCGGACCATGTCGTGGCCACCTCGAAGACCTTCCGGCAGCTGGCGAGGATCGCCGGGGCCGCCCGGTCCGCCGACGGGCTCTATGTACAGCGGGATCTGAGCCGTAAATCGCTGGAGGAGTGGGTCCCCAAACTGGCGGTGATGCCCGCCGCGCGCCGTGCCGCGCTGCCCGGTGTGTCGGACGGGCGGGCGCCCCAGCTGCTCGCCGGCGCGCTGGTCGCGGACGCGGCGATGGATCTGTTCGGCGTCGACGAGCTGGAGATCTGCCCCTGGGCGCTGCGCGAGGGCGTGATCCTGCGACGGCTGGACCAGCTGCCGACGACGCAGGTCTGAGCGCCGGCCCCTGCGATCGCTCGCCCGTAGAGCGCTCGCCCTGTGACGGCTGGCCCTCTTCAGGAGGGCGAGCCGTTGCACTCGTCACTTTCCCCGCCGCTGCCCGCGAAGCCGCCCTCCGCTGCCCGTACCCTGTCCCCGTGGCAGAAGCAGTGGTGCGCATCCCGGATGCGAAGGTCGCGCTGTCGACGGCCTCCGTCTATCCGGAGTCCACGGCGACGGCCTTCGAGATCGCCGGGCGCCTCGGGTACGACGGCGTCGAGGTCATGGTCTGGACGGACCCGGTCAGCCAGGACATCGAGGCACTGCGCCGGCTCTCCGACTATCACCACGTGCCGATCCTCGCCATCCACGCGCCCTGTCTGCTGATCACGCAGCGCGTCTGGTCGACGGACCCGTGGACCAAGCTCCAGCGCGCGCAGGCCGCCGCCGAGCGGCTGGGCGCCTCCACCGTCGTCGTACACCCGCCGTTCCGCTGGCAGCGCCAGTACGCGCGCGACTTCGTCACCGGCGTCTGGCGCATGGCCGACGAGACGGACGTACGGTTCGCCGTCGAGAACATGTACCCGTGGCGCTACCGGGACCGTGAAGTGCTCGCGTACGCCCCCGACTGGGACGTGACGAAGGACGACTACCGCCACTTCACCGTCGACCTGTCGCACACCGCCACCGCCCGCGCCGACGCGATGTCCATGGTCGGCCGCATGGGCGACCGGCTGGGGCACATCCATCTCGCCGACGGCAACGGCTCGGCCAAGGACGAGCACCTGGTGCCCGGACGCGGCACCCAGCCCTGCGCCGAACTCCTCGAACAGCTCGCGGGCAGCTCCTTCGACGGGAACGTCGTCATCGAGGTCAACACCCGGCGCGCGATGTCCTCGGCCGAACGCGAGGCCGACCTGGCGGAGGCGCTGGCCTTCACCCGGCTGCACCTCGCGTCGACGGGAGCCGCCGCCGGATCGCCGACCGGCTCCGCCGCCGGTTCGCCGTCGGGAGCGTCCGCCGCGGAGACCCGGGCGCCGCAGCCGCGCCTGTCGTACGGCCGCCCGGGGATGCGCCGCCGATGACGGGTACGGCCCCGCGCCGCCGTGGCCGCCCCGCCCGCTCGGACACGGGCACCGGTCCCGGCGCGCGCGAGCGGATCCTGGAGGCGGCCCGTACGGAGTTCGCCGAGCGCGGCTTCGACAAGACCTCCGTAAGAGGCATCGCGAAGGCGGCGGGCGTGGACCCCGCCCTCGTGCATCACTACTTCGGTACGAAGGAGGAGGTCTTCGGCGCCGCCATCGAGGTCTCCTTCGAACCGGCGATGGTGCTTCCCGCGCTGCTGAGTGGCGGCGAGGAGGGCATCGGCGAGCGGCTCGCGCGCTACTTCATCAGCGTGTGGGAGAACCCGGTGTCCCGGGCCCCGCTGCTCGCGATCATCCGTTCCGCCGTGACGAACGAGGCGGCGGCGGCCCTGCTGCGCAAGTTCGTGCTGCGGCGGCTGCTGGAGCGGATCGCGGTGGAACTGGACGTACCGGATCCCACCCTCCGCGCCGAGCTGGCCGCCTCGCACATGATCGGGATCGCGATCCTGCGGTACGTGCTCAAGGCGGAGCCGCTGGCCTCCGTGGACACGGAGGAGATCGTCAGACTCGTCGCGCCGACGCTCCAACGGTATCTGACCGAAGCCTGAGCCGAACCCGGACAGGTGTCCCGCATTCCGGACGGAGAGTCCAGATCTTGGAGCGGTGGGCGTAGGCTCGAAAAAGTCATTTCCACCGAAGGATCTGCCGAAGGAGCGAGCGACGATGCCCGAGCTGAGGTCCCGCACTGTCACCCACGGCCGCAACATGGCGGGCGCACGCGCCCTTATGCGGGCGTCGGGCGTAGCGAGCGAGGACATCGGCAAGCCGATCGTCGCCGTGGCCAACTCCTTCACCGAGTTCGTCCCCGGCCACACCCACCTCGCCCCCGTCGGCCGGATCGTCTCCGAGGCGATCAAGGCCGCCGGAGCCGTCCCGCGTGAGTTCAACACCATCGCCGTCGACGACGGCATCGCGATGGGCCACGGAGGCATGCTCTACAGCCTGCCGTCCCGCGATCTGATCGCCGACTCCGTCGAGTACATGGTCGAGGCGCACTGCGCGGACGCGCTGATCTGCATCTCCAACTGCGACAAGATCACGCCGGGCATGCTGATGGCCGCGATGCGGCTCAACATCCCCACGGTCTTCGTCTCCGGCGGCCCGATGGAGGCCGGCAAGGCCACCCTCGTCGACGGCACCGTCCGCAAGCTGGACCTGATCAACGCGATCTCGGACGCCGTCAACGAGTCCGTCTCCGACGAGGACATCCTCCGTATCGAGGAGAACGCCTGCCCGACCTGCGGCTCCTGCTCCGGCATGTTCACCGCCAACTCGATGAACTGCCTCGCGGAGGCCATCGGTCTCGCCCTGCCCGGCAACGGCTCGGTCCTCGCCACGCACACCGCGCGCAAGGCGCTGTACGAGAACGCGGGCCGCACCGTCGTCGACATCGCCCAGCGCTACTACGAAGGCGGCGACGAGACCGTCCTGCCGCGCAACATCGCCACCCGCGCGGCCTTCGACAACGCCATGGCACTCGACATCGCCATGGGCGGCTCCACGAACACGATCCTGCACCTCCTCGCCGCCGCCCAGGAGGCCGGTCTCGACTACGGCCTGGACGAGATCGACGCCGTCTCGCGCCGCGTCCCGTGCCTGGCGAAGGTCGCGCCGAACGTCGCGCCCGGCGGCACGTACTACATGGAGGACATCCACCGGGCCGGCGGTATCCCCGCCATCCTGGGCGAGCTGTACCGGGGCGGCCTTCTTGATGAGGACGTGCACTCGGTGCACTCCGACTCGCTCGACGAGTGGCTCAAGACCTGGGACGTGCGCGGCGGTTCACCCTCCGAGGAGGCCGTGGAGCTGTGGCACGCGGCGCCCGGCTGCGAGCGCTCGGCGACCGCGTTCTCCCAGTCCGAGCGGTGGGACACGCTCGACCTGGACGCCGAGGGCGGCTGTATCCGCTCGCTGGAGCACGCGTACTCGAAGGACGGCGGACTCGCCGTGCTGAAGGGCAACCTGGCCGTCGACGGCTGTGTGGTGAAGACCGCCGGCGTGGACGAGTCGATCTGGACCTTCGAAGGTCCCGCCGTCGTCTGCGAGTCGCAGGAGGACGCCGTCGAGAAGATCCTCCGTAAGGAGATCGCGGAGGGCGACGTCATCGTCATCCGCTACGAGGGTCCGCGCGGCGGCCCCGGCATGCAGGAGATGCTCTACCCCACCTCGTATCTGAAGGGCCGCGGCCTGGGCAAGGCGTGCGCCCTGGTCACCGACGGCCGCTTCTCCGGCGGTACGTCGGGCCTGTCGATCGGCCACGCCTCGCCCGAGGCGGCCTCCGGCGGGACGATCGCGCTGGTGCGGGACGGCGACCGGATCCGGATCGACATCCCGGGACGCTCGATCGAACTGCTCGTCGCGGACGATGAGCTGGCGGTCCGGCGGGACGCGCTGAACGGTGTGTACGAGCCGGTCGACCGCGAGCGCAAGGTCTCCGTGGCGCTGCGCGCGTACGCGGCGATGGCGACGAGCGCGGACAAGGGCGCGGTCCGGGACGTCTCCCTGCTGGGCTGAGGCGCCGGGCCGACGCGCCGACGTTCAACCGTGAGCGCGACCCCGGCACCCGGTGTCTGTCACCAGGTGCCGGGGTTCTCGCTGTCCACGGCGAAGACGGACCCGTCGGGCGCGCCGGCGTAGACCCGGCCGGGCGCCGTCGCGGGGGCGGGCAGCGTCGACATGTAGGCGAGCTTTCCCGAGAGCAGACGTGGTTTCGTACGCCCGACCAGCGACCCCTTCGCCGTGTCGACCGTGATCAGCTGTCCGTCGGCGGCGGAGAAGTACAGCCGGTCACCGGCCGTCACGACGGGGCGGGACGAGCGGGCGACGTCGGTCTCCAACTCCCAGCGGGGCTTGGCGTTCGTCCCCGTACGGCTGGTGTCGACGGCCACCAGGCTCCCGCCGCGCGCCAGGAGATACGCGGTGTCGTCGCGTACGGCGAGCTGCGCATCGGCCATGACGTACGGCAGCGGGACACGGCGCACGTCGCCCCGCGCGGGGTCGTAGCGCACGACCGCGTCCGTCATCGAGTCCTGGTCGAGCGACGTGAGGAACAGGGCGCCGCCCTCGGTGGCCACCGGATCGAGATTTCCGTCCAGCCGCCGCTGCCAGGCGAGTTCGCCGTTCTTCGGGTCCACCGCGCTGACCAGTGTGGTGCGGCCGTCGGCCGAGGACTCGGCGGCGTAGGTGTGACCGGTCCCCGGGCTGTGGAAGGCGAGGATCGGGTCGGTGTGTCCGGGCAGCGGACGTTCCCAACGCCGCTTGCCCGTCGCGCCGTTGAGCGCCTCCACCCGTCCGTCGTTCCCGACGAGCAGGACGGTGTCGCCGGCATGGTGGACGCCGCCCTGGCGACCGGACACGTCCGCGCTCCAGACCGGTGTGCCGTCGTCCTTGTCGTACGCCCGCAGGCGCGCGCTCTTCACGGAGGTGAGGACGGTGTGGACGAGGCCGCCGGAGACGACGGGTACGGACGCGGTCTCGGCGCCCGCGCCGTGCGACCAGATGACATGGCCGTCGGCCGGATCGAGGCGGGCGACGGCGACGCCGGCGGTGGAGCAGAGCAGCGTCGCCGAGACGCCGGAGACGCTCGGGGTGTACGAACACGCCGGTGCGGTGCCGCGCTCGGCGGTCTTCCCGATGGCCGGGGCCAGCCACGGCTCGAAGGCCACCCCGGCCGTCTCCGTGGCGCCTGAGCCCCGCGGGGCGGACGAGTCGGCCCGTGTATCGCCGAAGCCCTGCGCGGCCCAGAGGGCGCCGTACACGAGCACCACGGCGCCGATCGCGAGCACCGGCCACTTGACTTGGCCACGCCGTGGGCCGCCGCCCGCGGTCTTCGGCTCCACGGGCTCGCGCCTGCCGTCCCGCTTCGAAGCGGGACGGGGGGACGGCTTCGGCGTGGCCGCGCTCCCGGCCGCTGAGTGCGCACCGACGTGGGTGCGCTGCTCGCCTCCCGGTACTGCCAACGGCCGCTCCGCCGAGCGCCGTTGAGCCGGTATGAACGCGTCCGCCTCGTAAGAAGGCGGACCCAGCTCCGACATGATCTCGTCCGGGGTGGGACGTTTCTGCGGATCCTTGGCGAGGCAACGCCCCACCAGCGGCGCCAGATCGGCGGGCAGCCCCACCAGGTCGGCCTCGTCGTGAACCACCTGGTAGGCGACGATGTACGGGCTGTCCGAGTCGAACGGCCCGCGCCCGGTCGCCGCGTGCACCAGCAGCGACCCCAGCGCGAACACGTCGGCCGCGGGCCCCACTTCACGCGGTCGCTGGAACTGCTCCGGCGCCATGTACGGCGGCGAGCCGATCAACTTCCCCGTCTCGGTGCGCAGATCGCTGTCGACCGGCCGCGAGATCCCGAAGTCGATGACCCTGGGGCCGTTGTCCGTAAGGAGTACGTTGCCGGGCTTGAGGTCCCGGTGGACGACACCGGCCCGGTGGATGTCCCGCAGCGCCTCGGCGAGCCCCGCCGTCAGCCGGCGCAACTCGGCGGGAGCCATGGGTCCGTTGCTCTTCACCTGTTCGGCCAGCGTCGGACCCGGGATGTACGAGGTGGCCATCCAGGGCCGCTCGGCGTCCGGGTCCGCGTCGACGACGGGCGCGGTGAAGGCACCGCTGACGCGCCGCGCCGCGGCGACCTCCTGACGGAAGCGGGCGCGGAACTCCGGGTCCGCCGCGTACTGCTGGTGCACCACCTTCACGGCGAGTCGCAGGCCGGACGCGGAGCGTGCCAGATGTACGACGCCCATGCCACCGGAGCCGAGACAGGCCTCCAGGCGGTAACTGCCGGCGTATTCCATGTGTGTTTTCCCCCGTGTCGCTTTCTGCGATCGCGACTCACGGAGCCTAGTCGATGGTGCGGCTGTGGCTGAAGGGTGTTGCTAGCCTGCGCGTCGAAGAGTGTGAACATTCAACAAGATCAACAAGGGGGAGAGCAGCGATGGCTGTTGACGAGGCGGGGGACGTGGCAGAGCTCGGGAGGACGGACACGAAGGTGGAC
Source organism: Streptomyces sp. NPDC058665 (assembly GCF_042714995.1). Taxonomy (NCBI): domain Bacteria; kingdom Bacillati; phylum Actinomycetota; class Actinomycetes; order Kitasatosporales; family Streptomycetaceae; genus Streptomyces; species Streptomyces sp. NPDC058665. The sequence continues at coordinate 8,098 of NZ_JBHXRX010000063.1, read as the reverse complement.
ACGGAGGCCGAGGCGGTGGCACTCGCCGCGGCGGTCGTCAGATACCCGATCGCGCCGGGCTACCGCGTCAATGTGCGCTCGGGTCCGGGCACGCAGTACTCGGTGGTCCGCACCCTTCCGTACAACGTGAAGGTGCCGGTCTACTGCCAGAAGCCCGGCACGTCCGTGAACGGGCCGTACGGAACGTCGAACATCTGGGACAACATCGCCAACGGCGAGTTCGTCTCGGACGCGTACGTCAAGACGGGCAGCGACGGATACGTCGCCCCGCGCTGCGCCTGAGCCGCTGAGGTCGAGGTCCAGGTCCCTCGGTCCGGGCACCGGCGCACAGGGATAATCATCTTGTGAGCCGGAGAAAGAGCGCGATTCCTGACGAGGGCGGCGAAGCCGCCGACACCCCCGCCGTCGCGGCAGCGGCAGCGCCGTCCACGGGCGGCGGCAGCCGCGACGGCGGAGGCGGTCCCGGCGGAGGTCCCGACGGCCCGCGCCCCGAGCCCATCCGCTTCTTCGGCACGACGTGGGTCGCCCACGACGGCGGGTACGGGCCGCGCCGCGTCGGCGTCGCCGCCGGCTCACTGGCCGCCGCCGTGGGCGCGTGCTTCCTGCTGCGCTTCGCCTATCAGGGCCTGGAGATCGCGAACGCCAGTCCCTTCGTCGGCGTGCTCGTCATCGTGATGTTCTCGGTGTGCAGCGCCATCGCCTTCCGCAAGACCTGGGAAGGGTTCTCCAAGCGCCCGGTCGACGCCGCCCGCGAGGAGGCGCTGCGCAGTCTCAAGGGGATCGGCTTCATCGGCTCGCTGGTCGCGTACTTCGTGCGCTCGCTCACCGAGGCGCCGGGTGAGGCGCTGCGGCGTACCGAGTACGAGACGGCCGTCAGCCAGTACGAGCGCCGCCGCACCGCCCGGACCCGCAACCCGGCCGCCCGCAAGGGCGGCCGCACCAAGCGCAGGTAACCCGGGGCGGATCGGGCCCGAGGACCGCGCCCCCGTACGCCCCCGCACCCGGCAGGATGGGACGCATGACCGATCGCGCGCTCTCCTTCGATGTCGTCGCCGGCCAGTACGACTCCGCCCGGCCCGGCTATCCGCCGGTGCTCTTCGACGCCGTCGAGGAACTGTCCGGCCGCCCTCACCGGGGCTCCCGCGTCCTCGACGTCGGCGCCGGGACCGGTATCGCGACCCGTCTGCTGCGTGCGCGCGGCGCCGAGGTCGTCGCGGTCGAGCCGGGTCCCGGCATGGCCGCGCGGCTGCGCCGGGGTCTGCCCGACACCCCGCTGGTCAGGGGCTTCGGCGACGCGCTGCCGATCGCGGACGCGTCCGTCGATCTGGTGACGTACGCCCAGTCCTGGCACTGGACCGACCCGGCCCGCTCCGTCCCCGAGGCGCTGCGGGTGCTGCGGCCGGGCGGCGCGCTCGCCCTGTGGTGGAACGTCGCCGACCCCACCGTTCCCTGGGTCGCCGCGCAGGAGGAACGGCTCCACCGGCTCGCGGGCGAGAGCGAGGCCGAGAGTTCGCACGGCTCGGGGGGCCGACGCGCCGAGAGGCTGCCGCAGGATCTGCCGCGCGTGCGGCGCGAGTTGCACTGGACCCGCACCGTCCCGCTCGACACCCATCTCGCCAATCTCGGCAGCCACTCCTTCTTCCGCGTCCTCGGTGAGGAGGCCACGGCCGCCTGCCTCGCCGCCGAACGCGCCGAACTGCTCAAGATCTTTCCGACCGGCCAGGTCGACGAGGCGTACTCGGTCGAGCTGACTGTCACATTTCGCGACTCCGCTTCGTCTGTCCTTCGACGCCCGTCGTCCGACGCCTGACGGCGGGGGTCCGGCACCGGGACCTGGCGTGACACCGGCACAGGGGAGAGGAGCGCCGACACATGGCCGATCTGGCGGTTTTCGAGCGTGAGCGCAAGAGGCTGTGGGGCATCGCGTACCGCATCACCGGATCCGTCGCCGATGCCGAGGACGCGGTCCAGGAGACCTGGCTGCGCTGGCAGCGGCTGTCCGACGACGAGGCGGACGACCCCAGGTCGTATCTGACGACGGTCATCAGCCGGCTCTGTTACGACCAGCTCGGCTCCGCGCGCGCCCGCCGTGAGTCGTACGTCGGGCCGTGGCTGCCCGAGCCGGTGGTCACCGACAGCGGTCCGGAGGACCGGGTCACGCTGGACGAGTCCGTCGGGCTCGCGATGCTCACCGTGCTGGAGCGGCTGACACCGGCGGAGCGCACCGCGTTCATCCTGCACGACGTCTTCGCCGTGCCCTTCAGGGAGATCGCCGACATCGTGGGGCGCACGCCCGATTCCGTACGGCAGTTGGCCTCCCGCGCCCGCCGCCGGGTACGGGCCGACGCGCCACGCCGCTCCGTCGACCGGGGCGAACACCGGCGCGCCGTCGAGGCGTTCCTGTCGGCCGTGCTGGGCGGGGACTTCGACGGACTGCTGGAGATCCTCGACCCCGAGGTCGTGTGGCGCTCGGACGGCGGCGGCAAGGTCACGGCGGCCAGGCTGCCCGTCATTGGCGACGAGAAGGCCGTCCGCTTCGCGCGGCACCTCGCGCGCGACTACGACCCCGAGACGATGAACGCCTCCGTACGCGAGGTGAACGGCGCCCCCGGCCTCGTGGTCACCGACCCAGTCGGCGACCGGGTCATCGTCTTCGCCTTCAGCGTGCACGGCGGGCTGATCACCGAGATCGACGCCGTGATCAACCCGGAGAAGCTGCGCCACCTCGACCTCGGGAGTCTGTGACCGCGCTCACCGTCACAAGCGGGGGCGCTATGTCGTCCCCCTTGTATGACACCCACCAACACGCACCCCCTTCCTTCGGAGAAGCCGCGGATCGTCGTGGTCGGCGCGGGCTACGCGGGGATGATGTCCGCACTGCGCCTCGCCCCGCACGCCCACGTCACCCTCGTCGACCCCGCCGACCGGTTCACCGAACGCGTCCGGCTGCACGAACGCGCGGCCGGACGCCCCGACGTCACCCACCCGCTCGGCTCGTTCCTCCGCCCGACCGGAATCACCCATGTCGCCGCCCGCGCCACCGAGATCGACACGGCGGGCCGCGAGGTCCGTACCGACGACGGCCGTCTCCTGCCGTACGACCGGCTCGTCCACGCACTCGGCAGCCGCACCCGGTCCGTCGGCCCCGGCGACCGGGACCGCGTGTACACGGTCGAGTCGGCCACCGAACTGCACAAGCGCCTGAAGGACGGACCCGGCTCCCTGACGGTCGTGGGCGGCGGTCTCACCGGTATCGAGCTGGCCACCGAACTCGCCGAGACCCACCCCGGCTGGCGCGTCACCCTCCTTACGGAGGGCGACGTCGGCCCGGGGCTCTCCGCGAAGGGCCGCGCCCATGTCCGTACAGTGCTCGCCGGCCGCGGCGTACGAGTCGAGGAAGACCGCCGTGTCGCCGGTCCGGACGACATCGACACCGACGTCGTCGTCTGGGCAGCCTCGATGACCCCCAACACCGAACTGGCGCGCGCCGCCGGGATCGCGACCGACGCCGGAGGGCGGCTGGAGGTCGACGCGGTGCTGCGGTCGGTGTCCCACCCGGAGGTGTACGGCGCCGGCGACTCGGCCGCCGGGCACACCGCCTCGGCCGGTGCGCTGCGCATGGGGTGCGCGGCGGCCCTTCCCTGCGGTTCGCAGGCCGCGAGCGCGATCATCGCCGAACTGCGTGGCCAGGAGCCGAAACCCCTGAACTTCTCCTACTACCTCCAGTGTCTGAGCCTGGGCCGCCACGACGGACTGGTCCAGTTCGTACGGCCCGACGACTCACCCCGTGAACGCGTCCTCACCGGCCGGCCCGCGGCGTATGTGAAGGAGGGCATCGTCCGCTCCACGGTCCGCTCGCTGAAGCTGGCGTCCCGTCAGCCGGCCCTGCTCGCGCACATCCCGGGCTTCGGCTGAGCCCCCGGCCTTGACGGTGCGGCGCGGGCGGGAGCATTATTCATCAGGTGATGAATAAAGCAGAGGCTGCCATCCGCGCCCACGGACTGCGCGTCGCACGAGGCGACCGCACCGTGCTGCGCGACCTCGACTTCGCCGTACCCCCCGGTCGGATCACCGGCCTCCTCGGCCCCTCCGGCTGCGGCAAGTCCACCCTGATGCGCGCCGTCGTCGGCACCCAGGCCAAGGTCAGCGGCACCCTGGACGTCCTCGGCCGCCCGGCCGGCGACGCCACACTCCGCGCCCGCATCGGCTACGTCACCCAAGCGCCCTCGGTCTACGACGACTTGACGGTCCGTCAGAATCTGGAGTACTTCGCGGCCGTCCTCGACCCCGGACGCTCCCACCGCGACGCCCGCGACGAGACCGTCCACCGCGCCATCACCGACGTCGACCTCACCTCCCACGCCGACGCCCTCGCCGGCAGGCTCTCCGGCGGCCAGCGCAGCCGCGTCTCGCTGGCCGTCGCCCTGCTCGGCACACCCGAACTCCTCGTCCTCGACGAACCGACCGTCGGCCTCGACCCCGTCCTCCGCCGCGACCTGTGGGAGCTCTTCCACCGCATCGCAGCCGACCGCGCGGCCACGCTCCTCGTCTCCTCCCATGTGATGGACGAGGCCGAACGCTGCCACCGCCTCCTCCTGATGCGCGAAGGCGACATCCTCGCCGACGACACCCCCGACGCCCTGCGCACCCGCACCGGCCGCGAAACGGTCGAAGAAGCCTTCCTCCACCTGGTCGACGAGGCCAACGCCCACGCACTCCAGGAGACCCCGCGATGACCACCTCGACCCCGACCCCGGCCGCCCCCTCGCCCCAGATCCCGGCCCGCCCGCCACGCGCCTTCTCCGGAGCCCGCACCCTGGCCACCGCCGCCCGCGTCCTGCGTCAACTGCGCCACGACCCCAGGTCCATCGCGCTGATGATCCTCGTCCCGTGCGTGATGCTCTTCCTCCTGCGCTACGTCTTCGACGCCGACGCCCGCACCTTCGACGCCATCGGCGCCTCACTGCTCGGCATCTTCCCGCTGATCACGATGTTCCTGGTCACCTCCATCGCCACCCTCCGCGAGCGCACATCGGGCACCCTGGAACGCCTGCTCGCCATGCCCCTCGGCAAGGCCGACCTCATCGCCGGCTACGCCCTCGCCTTCGGCGCCCTCGCGGTCCTCCAGTCCCTCCTCGCCACCGGGCTCGCCGTCTGGGGCCTCGGCCTGGACGTCGTCGGCTCACCCTGGCTGCTCCTGCTGGTCGCACTCCTCGACGCCCTGCTCGGCACGGCTCTCGGACTCTTCGTCTCCGCCTTCGCCGCCTCCGAATTCCAGGCGGTCCAGTTCATGCCGGCGGTGATCTTCCCCCAACTGCTGCTCTGCGGACTGTTCACCGCACGCGAGAACATGCACCCGGTACTCGAAGCGATCTCGGACGTCCTGCCCATGTCCTACGCCGTCGACGGCATGAACGAGGTCCTGGGCCACTCCGAGGTCACCGGCGACTTCGTCCGCGACATCCTGATCGTCGCCGGCTGCGCGGTCCTGGTCCTCGCCCTGGGCGCGGCCACCCTCCGCCGCCGCACCGCGTAGGGAGTGTCGGACCCGCCCGCCGTTCCGCCACGCGGACACGGCGGGCCCGCCCTCGCCGCCGGTGCGAGGATGGTCATGGACGTTCCGTACGACAGCTCGACCCACCCCACCGGCGAGGTGACCCCGCATGACCAAGACCATCGCAGTGCTCGGTACCGGCAAGATCGGCGAAGCTCTCCTCAGTGGCATGATCCGCGCCGGCTGGCGCCCCGCCGACCTCCTGGTCACCACCCGCCGCGCCGAACGCGCCGACCAGCTCCGGGACCGCTACGGCGTCGAACCCGTCACCAACGCCGAAGCCGCCAAGCGCGCCGACACACTCATCCTCGCCGTGAAGCCGCAGGACATGGGCAAGCTCCTCGACGAACTCGCCCCCCACGTCCCCGCCGACCGCCTGGTCATCAGCGCCGCCGCGGGTATCCCCACGTCCTTCATCGAGGAACGCCTCACCACCGGTATCTCCGTCGTACGGGTCATGCCCAACACTCCCGTCCTCGTGGACGAAGGCATGTCCGTCATCTCCGGCGGCAGCCACGCCACCCCCGCCGACCTCAGCCACACCGAGGAGATCTTCGGCGGCGTCGGCAAGACGGCCCGCGTCCCCGAGTCCCAGCAAGACGCGGCGACCGCCCTCTCCGGCTCGGGCCCCGCGTACTTCTACTTCCTCGTCGAGGCCATGACCGACGCCGGCATCCTCCTCGGCCTGCCCCGCGCCCAGGCCCACGACCTCATCGTCCAGGCCGCCATCGGCGCCGCGGTCATGCTGCGCGACAGCGGCGAACACCCGGTGAAGCTCCGCGAAGCCGTGACCTCCCCGGCGGGCACCACCATCAGCGCCATTCGCGAACTGGAGAACCACGGCGTACGGGCCGCCCTCATCGCCGCCATCGAAGCCGCCCGCGACCGCAGCCGCGAACTGGCCTCCGGCAACGGCTGACCGGCCCGCCCCGTTCCTGCTCCCGTCAGCCGGCGGGCAACAGCCCGACCGCGTCATAGGCCGCGTCCACCACCGGCCGGGCCATCTCCCTGGCCCGCTCCGCACCCTCCTTCAGAACCTTGTCCACCTGACCGGGATCAGCAGCGAGCTCCGCGTGCCGCGCCCGGACCGGCCGCAACAGCTCGATGACGGCCTCCGCGGTGTCCTGCTTGAGCGAGCCGTACGACTCATAGGCACCGGCAAGCTCATCTGGGCTCCCGCCTCCGCACGCCGAGAGAATCTCCAGCAGATTGGCCAACCCGGGTTTGGCGACCGGGTCGTACTCGACCTCGCGCCCGCTGTCCGTGACCGCCCGCATCACCTTTCTGCGCACCACGTCCGTCTCGTCGAGCAGATAGACGATCCCGGCCCCCGACTCGTGCGACTTCCCCATCTTCGAGCTCGGATCCTGCAGATCCATGACCCGCGCGGCCACCGGCGGATTCGTGGCCCTGGGCACGGTGAACGTCGGCCCGTAGCGAAGATTGAAACGCTCAGCCAGGTCGCGCGTCAGCTCCACATGCTGCGTCTGGTCGTCACCGACCGGCACCTCGTCGGTCCGGTACGCGAGGATGTCCGCCGCCATCAGCGCCGGATAGGTCAGCAGCGACGCCCGCACGCTCTGCCCGGCGGCCTTCGCGCGCACGGACTTCTCCTTGTACTGGATCATGCGCCGCAGCTCGCCGTCGGTGGCCGTGCACTCCAGCAGATAGGAGAGCCGGGTGTGCGCGCCGACATGACTCTGTACGAAGACGGTGCACCGAGCGGGGTCCAGTCCCGCGGCGAGCATGAGCGTCGCCGCCTGCCGGCTGAGTCTGCGCACCCTGGCCGGATCGTGCTCCACGGTCAGGGCATGCAGATCGACGATGCTGAACAGGGCGTCGGCCCGGTACTGATCCACCTCGGCCCACCTGCGTACGGCCCCGAGGTAGTTGCCCAACGTCAGATGGCCCGTCGGCTTGATTCCACTGAAGATTCGCGTCATCTCACTCGTCCCACTCCTGGTCGGAGCCGCCGCCCGGGGCCGGGCTCTCGGACCTCCACCAGGGGAGAAACGCGAACGGCCGCCAGAGCGGCGGCCGTTGGTCACATACGTGTCAGCGGGCCGCCGTCAGACGGCCCGCCAGCTGAAAGTGCACGCATGCGTGGTCATGGGAGCAAGAGTACGCGGGCCCTACCCCGATGACCCGAGGTTGACACGTCCAAGTCGTGAACGTAATGTTCTCCGAGCTGTCCGACGTGAGCATCGACCCCGGTCGATCCCCGGACGGTCATTCCGCAAGGCCACTGCAAACGTGCGACATTCGGTCGCTTTCTTTTGCGCGCGCTTTTGCGAAATGAGGAATCCGCGTTCGAACACGGGACGCGAAACCCCGATTAGCGTCGGGGGAACGGTTCCGCTAAGGTTTCACTCGTCGGAACGGCCGCAGGGCCGGAAAGACAAACCCGCTGACTGGGAATCAGGTGCCGAAAGGTTCTGATAGAGTCGGGAACGCAAGACAGCAGGACCGAAGGGAAAGCCCGGAGGGGCCCGGAGACGGGACCGAAGGAAGCGTCCGTTCCTTGAGAACTCAACAGCGTGCCAA
>NZ_JBHXRX010000062.1:41824-51388 GCF_042714995.1 Streptomyces sp. NPDC058665 | reverse complement strand
GCGCTCCTTGTGATCACGCTGCATGTCCTCATGGATACGTTCCCGGGTACGCAGCTCCTCCTCACGCGCCGCCGCCGTCCCCGCCGCCGGCGCCGTACCGTGAAGCAGGTGCGTCATCAGTACACCGACGGAGAGCTGAAAGCCGCAGGCGGATATCGTGGAGATCCCCATGACGGCCGACTCGGCGGCGGTCGGCGCCCCCGACAGGAATACAGCGGTCGCGTTGAGCCCCATATGCGCCCCGAGGAACGCCGCGAACACCCTGACCCGCAGGTCCGCCAGCAGGAACAGGGCGTGCCAGCCGACCACTCCGAACGCCCAGTCCGCCGGACCTGTCGACTGCTCCGGCGGGAGCGTGAACGCGCATACCGCCGAAACAGCCAGCACCGATCCCAGGCTCCACCAGCGCACCCTCGGCGGGATCTGTCTGCCACGCAGCAGATAGGTGGCCCCGACGACCGCGACGGCGGCGAGGCAGACGAAAGCGGCTGTCTGTGCCCACGCGGGGCGGTACACGTCCTGGTAGGCCGCGAGGCGACGCAGCGAGATGGTGAACTGCCACACCAGGCTGATCAGCAGCACGGCCAGTTGGGCCCCGTGCAGCAACTGCCCACGGATGAGGCGGACGACGGCCGCGTGCTGTACCTGGGCGCGGGGCGGGCGCGGAGCGGGTGTCACGTGCGCTCCGTCCCCTGTCTGTGACACCCGGGCCCGGCCGTGCCAGCGCCACTGCACGAGGGTCCCGGTGCCCGGGTGGGAGGTAACGGAGGCGGAACCTCCGACCGCGTGCATCCTGCCGATGATGGAACCGGTGATGCCCCGGCGCCGCGCGGGGACGGACTCAGGGTCGAAGCCCCGCCCCGCGTCGGACAGTTCAACGACGACGGCGCCACCCTCCTCCACCCATGCCCTGAGCTCCGCCTCCCGCACCCCGGCATGGCGTCCCACGTTGGTGACGGCCTCCCGCACCCCGTTGAATATCGCGAGTCCGGGGCCGGACGGAACCGTGAGCGGACCCTCGATGCGTGTCTTGAGCCGCACCCTGTCCTCTCCCTCACCCTCGGGCACGCAGCCGAGAAGCTCCGCGAGGTCGACGCTCCCCGTCTCGAATCCGGGCACGGCGGACAGTGCCCCCAGGTCCTGTCTCGCACGCGGAGGCAGCCAGGACCAGTCCCTGCCGTCGCCCTGGGAGACCATCAGCAGCGTCGCGCTCGCCGTGTCGTGCAGAGTCGCCAGGTACTCCCGCTCGGTCGTCCTCCGGGCGGCGGCGACTTCGACCTCCCGGCGCGCTGCCGCCCTGGCCGCGGCAGACCGGTCGGCCGCCCTCGCGCGGGTCCGGACGATGAGGTACGCGGCCCTCGACAGGCCCACCTGGATCAGCATGCGCACCAGGGGTATCAAGTCGGGGCTGTGCCCAGGCGAGGCGAGGACGTCGCCCAGCGCGCAGACGACGGCTCCCAACGCGGCCAGGGCAGCCCCGGCCACTGGGCGCGTCGCCCACTCGTACTGGAAAGCGACGACGCTGATGCCGACAATCGCCTCCACCATCACATCCGCGCCGTTGCCGCCGATCACCGGCTGAGACAGCCCCGTCAGCACCACCACACCCGCGTCCAACGTCCACAGCAGGGCGAGCGGGAGCAGGTGCGGACGGCGCAGCGCGTAAAGGCGCACACCGCAGGCGAGGAGAGCGGGCACCAGCAGAGACAGCGCCAGGGGAATGTCCGCCGCGTCCGCCGAGACGACGCCCAGCGCACTGCACAGGCAGACCACGATGGACCGGAACCACACCCCGTACCGCTCGAGGGTCAAGATCAACAGGCGCTCGCTGGACCTGGGGCCCGGGGCCTCCAACGGCTCTGCGGCCCAATCCTTGTTCCCCCCGCGTCCCCCATGCCCCATGGCGGCAAGGATAGTTGGCCGATGAACTAGGCAAAGCACCTGGCGTGGTGGTAGAGGTCCTGGACGTCCTTCACCAGATCCTCAGCCATATCGGCCTCCTTCGGGTCGGCCTTCAGGGAGACGAGGAGCTTGCTCCGCTGAGGCCGGCAGACGCACGCGAAGTTCCGCCTCGGTCCGCTCCAGAGCGCCTGGGCCGCTGCCGTCACCCCGAGCCGGTCGCGGACCAGGGGTGGCACCAGCAGCGTGGCAGATGCCTCCAAAGCTTCTCACTCGGGCTGCCCGCACAGGTAAGAGCCTGGTTGTACTCCACGATCTGGCAGTCCCCTCGATCGGTGGAAACTGCAAGTCGAGGCGTCCAGACGCCTGTTGCCGCATTACGGGTGAATGAGATGCCCGAGGCGGAAGATCAGCAGTCGCCCCCCCGTCGTCCCGCTCACCCGCTCACGCCCCCATGTCGCCGCCGCGGGCGCGCCGTCACCCTCCGGCCGGGTGCTTCCTGAGGAACTCCCCGAGGGCGCGGGCCGTGTCGGCGGGGGCCTCCTCCGGGAGGTAGTGGTCGCAGTTCAGGGCCTCGCCGTGGACGTCGTCGGCGTATGTCTCCCATGCCTCGCGTACGTCGTAGTGGCGGCCGACGAAGCTGCTGTCGCCCCACAGGGCCAGCACGGGGCAGGTGACCCGGCGTCCGCCGGCGGCGTCCGCGCGGTCGTGGACGAGGTCGATGGACGCGGCTGCCCGGTAGTCCTCGCAGGACGCGTGGATCGCAGCCGGGTCGGAGAAGCAGCGGACGTATTCGTCCATCGCTGCGGGGCTGAAGGGCGTGCCGCCGTGGTGGCGGGCGCCCATGCGGGCGCGGATCCAGAATTCCGGGTCCTTGCCGATGAGGTGTTCCGGGATGCCGTTGCCGGCCGTCAGGAAGAACCAGTGGTAGTAGCCGGTCGCGAAGGCCGCGTCCGCGTGCCGGTAGGCGTAGTGCGTCGGCACGATGTCCAGGACCGTCAGGGAGGTGACCGCGTCCGGGTGGTCAAGGGCCAGGCGGTGGCCGACCCGGCCGCCGCGGTCGTGCCCGACGACGGCGAACCGTTCGAAGCCGAGCGTGCGCATGACGGTCAATTGGTCGAGTGCCATGGCGCGCTTGGCGTACGGGGCGTGCTCGGCGTCCGACGGTGGCTTGTCGCTGTCGCCGTATCCGCGCAGGTCGGTGACGACGACGGTGTGGGTCTCCGCCAGGCGGGGGGCCACGTGGTGCCAGATCTGGTGGGTCTGCGGGTAGCCGTGCAGGAGGAGTACCGGTGGTCCATCCCCGGCCGTCCGCACATGGATGCGCACGCCGTCGGCGTCCACGGTGCGCGGGGTGAACTCTGCGGGCAGGAGACCGTTCATGGTCCGATCCCAGCAGAGCGCCGCCCTGCCCGTCCAAGACCTCTTGATGACAATGTATATAGGCGCCGCCTATCAGGGGGTTCGAGTGCGGAGGAGGGATGTGCGGTGGACGTCCGGCAGCTTGAGTACTTCCTGGCCGTCGTGGACCACGGCGGTTTCAACCGCGCGGCCACCGCCCTCTATCTGTCGCAACCGTCCCTGTCCCAGTCGATCCGGTCGCTGGAACGGGATCTGGGCAGTGAGCTGTTCCACCGGATCGGGCGCCGGGTGGTCCTCACCGACGCGGGTACGGCCCTGATCGAACCGGCGAGGGCGGCGGTGCGGAGTCTGGAGTTCGCGCGGGCGAGTGTGGAATCGGTGCACGGGCTGCGCGGCGGGCGGCTGGAGATCGCGGCCATGCCGTCCCAGTCGATTTCCCCGCTGACGGGCCTGATCCGCCGCTTCACCGCCGACCATCCCGAGGTCTCGGTGACGATGCGGGCGGCGTTCACGCCCCGGGACGTGACGGAGATGGTCCGTACGGGAGTGGCGGAGCTGGGGCTGCTGGCGTCGCCCGACGCCGTGTCCCACCCCCGGCTGCGGGTGCGTCCGCTGCGCGTCCAGCGGTTCGTCCTGCTCACCCGGCCCGACGGGCCGTTTCCGCCGGGGGCGGCGGTCCGGTACGAGCAGTTGGCCGGTCACCGGCTGATCGTGGGGCAGCGGGGCACCGGGCTGCGGACCTATGTCGACGCGCTGCGGGCGGAGGGGGTGGAGGTGACGGTCGCGGTGGAGACGGAGCACCGGGTGGCGATCCTGCCGCTGGTGCTTGAGGGGGTCGGTCTGGCGGTCGTCACGGACGCGTGGCGCGATCTCGCGGAGCGGGCGGGTGCCCGGGTCCTGGACCTCGAACCGCGCACCCTGCTCCATGTCGCCCTGGTCAGCCGCCCGTCCGGCCTGACCCCGGCGGCGCGTGCCTTCATGGACCGGGCCATGACCGACGAGACACCCACCGGCCCCGAAGACGGTCCCACAGACGGTCCCGAAGACGACGGCGACAACCGATAGGCAAGCCCTATCAGGCACATGAGCAGCGCGACTTGGACGCGGGCCTGTCCGGGTTGCTGCAATCCGCACATGACAACACATCGCATTGCCCTCATTCCCGGTGACGGGATCGGCAACGAGGTCATCCCCGCGGCCCGCCGGGTCCTGGAAACGGCCGGAGCCCGGCACGGCATCACGCTCACGTACGACTCGTTCGACTGGTCCTGCGAGCGGTACGTCAAGGAGGGCGCCATGATGCCGCCCGACGGCCTGGACACGCTGCGCTCGTACGACGCGATCCTGCTGGGCGCGGTCGGGTATCCGGGGGTGGCGGACCATGTCTCTCTGTGGGGGCTCCTCATCCCGATCCGGCGCACCTTCCAGCAGTACGTCAATCTGCGGCCGATCCGGGTCTTCGACGGGGTGCCGAGCCCGCTGCGGAGCGCGGAGGCGGGTGAGGTCGACTTCGCGATCGTCCGGGAGAACGTCGAGGGCGAGTACAGCGAGATCGGCGGCCGGCTGAACCGCGGGCTGCCGGAGGAGATGGCGGTGCAGGAGGCGGTCTTCACCCGCAAGGGTGTGGACCGGGTGGTGGACTACGCGTTCGGTCTGGCCAGGGAGCGGCGGGGCGGGCTGACGTCGGCGACGAAGTCCAACGGCATCGTGCACACCATGCCGTTCTGGGACGAGCGGGTGGCGGAGCGGGCCGCGCGGTATCCGGAGGTGCGGTGGGAGCAGGAGCACATCGACGCGCTGGCGGCGAAGTTCGTGCTGGCGCCCGGCCGTTTCGACGTCGTGGTGGCGTCGAATCTCTTCGGTGACATCCTGAGCGATCTGGCCGCGGCGCTGGCGGGCAGCATCGGGATCGCCCCGGCGGCGAACCTGAACCCCGAGCGGGACTTCCCGTCCATGTTCGAGCCGGTGCACGGGTCGGCCCCGGACATCGCCGGGCGCGGTATCGCCAACCCTCTGGGGGCGATCTGGTCCGCGGCGATGATGCTGGACCACCTCGGGCACGCGGAAGCCGCCGGGCGGATCACGGCCGCGATAGCGGCGGTTCTGGCGACGACGTCGGTGCGGACCCCTGATCTGGGGGGCACCGCCACGACCGACGAGTTCACGGACGCGCTGATCGCCCTGCTCTGACCTCACGTGGCGACCTCACCGGCGCCGGGCGGGGCACGGTTCGGGGAACCGGTTCGGGGCACGGTTCGGGGCCGGGAGAGAGGACCCCACGATCGCCTTCGCGCGGCGGCATGGAGAATCCCATAGTCAATGCCATAGACTAACGTCCTGAACATGCCGGGGAGGGATTCCCCAGGACCCGTCGCGAAGGATGTGCTGTGAAGCCAGGCACCGGTTACGACCCCGAGCAGTTCCTCACGCGGCTGCGCCATCTCGTCGGCATCGAGTCACCCACCGGCCACACGCCGGGTCTTGAGGCGATCTACGAACTGCTCACGGAGTGGTCGGACGGACTGCTCGGCACCGTCCATCACGAGATACGCGACGGGGTCCCCCATCTCTACCGGGAGGAGCGCGACCCCTCCCCGGTGAAGCCGGTGCTGATCCTGGGGCACGCCGACACCGTGTGGCCGCTCGGGACCCTGGACTCCTGGCCGTTCCGCGTGGACGGTTCGCATGTCACCGGCCCCGGGGCGTTCGACATGAAGGCCGGTCTCGTGCTGGCCCTGGACGCGCTGCACCGCATCGGAGACGCCGGTCATGTGCGGCTGCTCGTGACGGGCGACGAGGAGCAGGGCTCCGTCACCTCGCGCGCCCTGATCGAGGAGGTGGCGCGGGACTGCGCCGCCGTCCTCGTACTGGAACCGAGCCTGGACGGTGCGCTGAAGACCGCGCGCAAGGGCGGCGCCATGTTCGAGGTGACGGTCCACGGCCGGGCTGCCCACGCGGGCCTGGAGCCGGAGCGGGGGGTCAACGCGCTGATCGAGCTGTCCCAACAGGTCCTCGCCATAAACGACTTGGGAGACCCGGACCGGGGGACGACCGTCTCCCCCACCGTCAGCAGATCGGGCAGCACCCGGAACACGATTCCGGAGAGCGCCCGGGTCGAGATCGACGTACGGGCCTGGCACCGCGACGAACTCGTACGGGTAGAGGAGGACCTCAGGGCCCTCCGCAGCCGGACCCGGGGTTCCACTCTCGAACTCACCGGCGGGATCAACCGGTTCCCCCTGGAGCACCACATGTCCGCCGGTCTGGTGACCATGGCCCGGGAACTGGCGCGGGCCGAGGGGCTGACGCCCGTGACGGAGGCGAGGGTCGGCGGCGCGTCCGACGGCAACTTCACCGCGGCGCTCGGTGTCCCCACCCTGGACGGCCTGGGTCCCGGGGGCGGCGGCGCCCACGCCCGGGGCGAGTGGGTGGACGCCACGTCCGTGGGCGACCGCACCGCACTGGTCGCCGCCCTGCTGCGTACCCTCGGCTCCGGCGCGGAGCACGACCGGCTGACGGCCGCCCCGGCGACGGCCCCGGCGCGGCAGGAAGGGGCCTGACGGAACGGGTCAGGGGGCGGGCGAGGCCAGCCGGGCCACCCGCACCTCGACGGCGTCGAGGAACATCTCCACCGCCCGGTCGAAGACCTGCGGGTTGCCGATGTCGGTGAGGTGGTCGCTCAGTGAGGCGATACGCGGATACTCCTCGGCGGAGAGGCCGCGGTACTCGACCTGCCAGGCCAGCGCGTCCCCGTGAAGGGTCTCGGCGTCCAGGGCCTGAAGACCGGACTCCATGCTGGCGAGCGACCGGATGACATTGCCGAAGACGCGCATGCAGGTGGCCGCCTCCTCCGGGGGGAGGCCCGCCCGCACGAAGGCGTCCAGGGCGAACTCCACATTGGAGAACTCGGCGGGCCTGCGGGTGGTGCGGGCGGCCATCTGCAGGGCGAACTGCGGATACCGCAGATAATGCTCATGAATGTGGCGGGCCTGTGTGCGCAGGTCGTCGCGCCAGGAGTCGGTGGCCTGGAGCCGGCCGCCGTACGAACGGGCCCGCAGGCTGTCGACCAGCTCCAGGACCAGCTCGTCCTTGTCGCGGAAGTGCCGGTAGATCGATGTCGGGTGCGCGTCGAGTTCCCTGCCGAGCGCCTGGAAGGTCAGCCCCTCGAAGCCGTCGCGCACGGCAACCGTCTCCGCGGCTTCGAGGATGGACTCCCGGCTGAGGCTGTGACGTGCTCGCCGACCGGTCCGCGGGTTCTTCGCCGTCGCGCTTTTCCGGTCCTGGCTCGCGCCCATCAGGGTCCTCTTCTCGTCCGGCGGGACAGTGGAACGACAACGGGGACGACTCTGCCCGAAGCCCGACTCACGAGGCAAGTCATCGCCATTGACTATGTGATTGTCGATACCTCTTGCTATGAGACGGGTCCCTCCTTACGATGAGGCCGCATCGCGCCCATCGGGGCCGCGTGGAGGGAAAGTGATGGCGATGAACCAGCAAGAAATCGGCCACACGCGGACACCCGTAGGGCCACGTAGGGCCACCGCCGCCTCGGCACTCGCGCTGGCGGTTCTGCTGGCCGGCTGTACGTCTTCGGGCGCCGGGACGTCCGAGAGCAAGACCAATCCCGAAGTCCCGGTCAAGGAGGGCGGCAGCCTGGTCATCGGCGCCGAGCAGGAGCCCGACTGCGCCGACTGGATCTCAGTGTGCAGCGGATCCATCTGGGGCGACTACATGATGAGGACGACCACGATTCCCAAGGTCTTCGACGTCCGGCCCAAGGACAACACCTGGGTGCCGGTCGCCTCCTCTTTGATGGCCGGGGAGCCTACCATCACCGAAGGCGACCAGCAGAAGATCACGTACAAGATCTCCCCGGACGCGGTCTGGTCCGACGGCGAGCCCATCACCTCGGCGGACTTCAAGTACACCGCCCTCCAGATCCGTGACGGCAAGGACGTCCTCGACAAGACCGGCTACGACAAGATCGCGAAGGTCGACACGACGGACGAGAAGACGGCCGTGGTCACGCTGAAGGAGCCGTACGGCGGGTGGCGCACCCTCTTCAGCTCCGCGTACGGCGTCCTGCCCGAGCACCTCCTCAAGGGCAAGAACCGCAACGCGGTCATGAAGGACGGCTACTCGTTCAGCGGCGGGCCCTGGAAGATCGAGTCCTGGAAGAAGGGCACCGCGATCACCCTCGTCCCCAACGACCGCTACTGGGGCAAGAAGCCGAAGCTCGACAAGGTCACCTTCCAGCTCACGACCGACACAGCGGCGGCCTTCCAGGCGTTCAAGAGCGGACAGCTCGACGCCATGTACCCGACACCGCAGCTCGACGTCGTCGAGCAGCTCGGCCAGGTCGCGGGCGGCGCCAAACGGCAGATCGACGCCCGGACGGGCAACCTCGAAGCGCTGTGGATGAACAACGAGAAGTTCCCCTTCGACTCACCGGCCGTCCGGCGGGCCGTGGCCCACGCGGTCGACCGGAAGGCGATCGTCAACAAGCTCTACGGCTCCCTCGGTGTGAAGGAACCGGCCCAGAGTTTCCTCACGCCGATCCTCTCCTCGTACGCCGGATCGGACTTCTCCCGCTACACGCGGGACCTGGCAGCCGTCGACGAGGCCATGACCGGCGACGGATGGAAGAAGGGGAGCGACGGCATCTGGGCCAAGGACGGCCGCCGCGCCGAGTTCGGCATCGTCTCGCTCGCGGGCAACAAGCGGCGTGAACTCACCGAGCAGATCCTCCAGACCCAGCTGAAGCAGGCGGGCTTCCGGATGACGATCAGGAACACGAGCCCGGCCGACCTCTTCGGGAAGCAGGCTCCGGCCGGCAACTACGAGATGGGGCTGTGGACACTCGTCGACACCTTCCCCGACCCCGCCCTCAGCAACAGTTTCAGCAGCACCTCCATCCCCACCGAGGCCAACGGTCAGTCCGGGATCAACTTCGTCCGCGCCAAGATCGACGGGCTGGATCCGCTGCTCGCCGCCGTCGACCGGGAGACCGACCCGGCGAAGCGCGCGGAGTCGTCCCGACAGGCCGACAAGCTGATCGCCGACGCCGTGCCCGCGATACCCATCGGGACGGTGCCGAACATCCTCCTGTGGAGCGACCGCGTCGGCGGCCCGCTCAGCAACAACCCGAGCGAAGGTCCCTGGTGGAACCTCGCGGAGTGGGGACTGGCGAAATGACCAAGGCCCCGCGGCCGTCGGGCGGGGGGCCCCCCCCCCCGCCCGTCCGGGCCCGCCGGGCCCCCCCCATCAAGCGCAAACGGGAGCCCCCCCCCACCTAAACCGAGG
>NZ_JBHXRX010000062.1:0-41814 GCF_042714995.1 Streptomyces sp. NPDC058665 | reverse complement strand
CCCCATACACCAACCCCCCGAGCTTCGGCCGGGGTGGAACGGTGGGGGGGGGGGCCCGTCAAAAGACCCCCCGCCCCGGGGGCGGGCGGGGGCCGCCCCCCCCCCCCCACGGGTCCGGGCCGGCCGGTCCCGGCAGATGCTCCGCTACGCGGCGCGCCGGCTCACGTACTCGGTCCCGGTCGTGCTGGTCGCCTCGTTCGTCTTCTTCTGGGCCGTCCGGTCCACGTTCGATCCCCTGGCCAAGCTCCGCCAAGGGCGCGACCCCGGGGTCATCACGCGGGAAACGGCCCGGCTGGGCCTGGACCGTCCGGTCGTCGAGCAGTACGTCCTGTGGATGAAGGCCTTCGCCACCGGGGACTGGGGCGTCAGCACCCGGACCGGCGACCGGGCGCAGGCGATGATCGGATCGGCGCTCGGGACCACCCTCCAGCTCATGGTGTGGGCCGTGCTGTTCGCCGTGGTCATCGCCCTGGCGATCGGTACATACTCGGCCTCGCGCCAGTACTCCCTCGGGGACCATCTGCTCACCGGCCTGTCCTATCTCGGTGTGGCCATGCCCGCGTTCTGGCTGGGCCTGATGCTCATCCAGGTGCTCGCGATCTGGCCGCGTGAACAGTTCGGCCTCGACCAGCCCCCGCTGTATTTCGTCGGGCTCCACTCGCCGGGGCAGAGCGGCGTCAACGCCGACTACTTCCGGCATCTGGCGCTGCCCGTGCTGACCCTGACCGTCGGTCTGATCGCGAGCTGGTCCCGTTTCAGCAGGGCCTCGATGCTCGAAGCCCTCACGAGTGACTATGTGAGGACGGCCCGTGCCAAGGGCGTGCCACCGCGCCGGATCTTCTTCCGGCACGCGCTGCGCAACTCCCTGGCGCCATTCGTCACCGTCGTCGCCGCGGACACGGCCCTCCTGATCGGGGGCCTGGTGGTCACCGAGCAGATCTACGCGATCTCCGGGATGGGCCGTCTGTTCCTCGACTCACTCCTGGCCGGTGACGTGTTCGTCCTGCTGCCGTGGATGCTGATCGTGGCGCTGGCGATGGTCCTGTTCAATCTGGCGGCCGACCTCGGGTACGCGCTGCTCGACCCAAGGGTGACCCTGCGATGACCGTACCCAGCCTGTATCCCGGACAGCCGGCGGAATCCCCCGGCCCGCCGGCCCCCGTGACCGCGGACAAGAGCGGACGCCGCCTCGTCATGGAGCGGTTCCTGCGTCACCGCATGGCCGTGGCCGGCCTGTTCATCCTGTCGGCGCTCATGATCTGCTGCTACGGGGCGGCATGGATCGCCCCGTACCCGCGCAACGCCCAGAATCTCCTGACCGGGGCGCTCGCCCCGTCCGGGCAGCACTGGCTGGGCACAGACGACCTCGGACGGGACTATCTGACCGAGTTGCTGTACGCGGGACAGGTGTCCCTGACCGTGGGGCTGGGCGTCGCCGTACTCTCGACGGCGGTCGGCACCCTCGTGGGCGCGGCCTCCGGACTCATCGGCGGCTGGATCGACGAGCTGATCATGCGGGTCACCGATCTGTTCCTGATCATTCCGGCGATCGCCCTCCTGGCCCTGGCCATGCAGACGCTGAGCCCGTCGCCCGTGACCATCGTCCTCGTCCTCGCCGGGCTCGGCTGGACCGTGATCGCCCGTGTGGTGCGCTCACAGGTGATCAGCCTCCGGGAGAAGGAGTTCGTCGAGGCCGCGCTGGTGCTGGGGGCGTCACGTACGCAGATCATCGGCCGCCATCTGCTGCCCAACCTGCTCGGGGTGATCATCGTCAACGCGTCCCTCTCGGTCGCCGCCGCGATCATCCTGGAGTCCACGCTCAGCTTCCTGGGCTTCGGCATCCAGCCGCCGCAGTCGAGCTGGGGCAACATGCTCAACCAGGCCGCCGGGCTCGTCGGCACGCCGAAGGACTATCTGCTGTACGCGCCCGGCGTGGCCATCCTCCTCACCGTTCTCGCAGTCAACTTCCTGGGCGACGGACTGCGGGACGCCTTCGACCACCAGAGCAGGCAGTGATGACCTCCCTCTCCTCCCGCGCCGGCGACGCCCCGGCCGACCCGGCCGCGGCCCTGCTGTCAGTCCGTGATCTCACCGTCGAGTACAAGACCGACGCCGGCCTGGTCGCCGCCGTGGAGCGGCTCTCCTTCGACGTGGGCGAACGGCAGACGCTCGCCATCGTCGGCGAATCGGGCTCGGGCAAGAGCGCGGCGGCGATGGCCCTCATGGGACTGCTTCCCGCCTCCGCCCGGGTGACCGGCTCCATCCGCTTCCGGGGGCGGGAGCTGCTCGGCCTGCCCGAGCGGGAGCTGCGCGCCGTGCGGGGACGCCATATCGGCATCATCTTCCAGGACGCCCTGGCCGCGCTGAATCCCATGATGACGGTCGGGGACCAGATCGCCGAGGCCGTGACCGTCCACGATCCGACGCTCGGGCGCAAGGAGCTGGCGGCCCGCGCCGCCGACCTCCTCGGGCTCGTCGGCATCCCCTCGCCGGAGAAGCGGCTGCACGAGTATCCGCACGAGTTCTCCGGCGGTATGCGCCAGCGCGTCATGATCGCCATGGGCATGGCGAACGAACCCGACATCCTCATCGCCGACGAACCGACCACGGCGCTGGACGTGACCGTTCAGGCCCAGATCCTGGAAGTGCTGCGGCGGGTGCAGGAGCGCACCGGCACGTCGGTGCTGCTCATCACGCACGACCTGGGCGTCGTCGCGGGTGTCGCCGACCGGGTGATGGTGATGTACAGCGGCCGCAACCTGGAGCTGGGCGGCGCGGAGTCGGTCTTCTACGAGCCGTCGCACCCCTACACCCGGGCGCTGCTGGACGCACTCCCCCGCATCGACCGGCGTGTTCCCCGGCTCACCCAGATCCCGGGCCAGCTCCCGCCTCCCGGGCAGCGACCGCGCGGATGTCCGTTCCAGCCCCGCTGTCCCCACGCGCGGCCCGCGCTCTGCGGCACCGAGTCCGCGTCCCCGCTCCGGGTGTCCACCCTGCACACGACGTCGTGTGTGCGGGCGCACGAGATCGAAGGCGAACTGCGATGAACACGTCAGTGGAGACCTCGTCAGCGGACACCCCGTCAGCGGTGGACGTCCAGGGACTGGTCGCCGAGTACCGCACCGGCCGCAGGGCGGGAGGGGGCGGCACCACCGTGCAGGCCGTGTCCGGCGTGGATCTCACCATCGGCCGGGGCAGGACCCTCGGTCTGGTCGGCGAGACCGGCTGCGGCAAGAGCACCCTCGGCCGGTGTCTCGTCCGCCTGGTACGCCCGGCCGGCGGCCGGGCCCTGGTGAACGGACTGGACGTCGCCGGCGCGAAGGGCGAGGCCGTCGCCCGGCTGCGCAAGCAGATCCAGCTCGTCTTCCAGGATCCGTACTCCTCCCTCGACCCCCGGATGACCGTCGAGCAGATCCTCTTCGAGCCGCTGCGCATCCACCGCCTCCACCGCTCCCGGCGGGCCGAGCGGGCACGGGAACTGCTGGAGCAGGTCGGCCTCGACCCGGACCACGCCCGTCGCTACCCCAGCCAGTTCTCCGGGGGGCAGCGGCAGCGCATCGGGATCGCCAGGGCCCTGGCGGTCGAGCCGGACATCCTCGTCCTCGACGAGCCGGTGAGCGCCCTGGACGTCAGTGTGCAGGCGGGGGTGATCAATCTGTTGCAGGACCTCCAGCAGGAGCTGGGGCTCACGTATCTCTTCATCGCCCACGATCTGTCGGTGGTCCGTCAGATCAGTGACGAGGTCGCCGTGATGTATCTCGGCCGGATCGCCGAGAGCGCCCCGGCCGCCGAACTGTACGAGGCACCGCAGCACCCCTACACGCAGGCGCTCCTGTCGGCGGTCCCCATCCCGGACCCGCGCGCCGAGCGGGCCCGCCGGCGCATCGTGCTCCAAGGGGACGCCCCCAGCCCGCACAGCCCGCCCTCCGGGTGCCGCTTCCGTACCCGCTGCTGGAAGGCGCGGGACATCTGCGCGCAGGAAGCCCCGCCGACGCTGGACCTGACGTCCGGTCACCGGGTCGCCTGTCACTTCCCCGAGCGGGCCGCCCCGCTGGATCCGGGAGCCTCGCAGCCCGCCGCCGACCACGACGTCCACAACTCCCGCGACGCCCGCGACGTCCACGACCTCTGACACACACGAGCTGTAAGGAGTCGGGCAATGGCCCACGACTGGCACCGGTTCTTCGAAGCGCGGCAGTGTGTCTCCTCCCGCCGGGGACGCGGCACCGGGCACGACCTCGAACTCATGACGCACGACGCGCCCGAGGGGCCCGTCCTGACCGTGTGGGACGCCGGCGACGGCGTCAGCCGTCCCGTCGAGGCCGCGTACGGCGATCCGCGCAACGCGGTGCTGTCGGCCGACGGCACCCGCGTCCTCAGTCTGCTGGACGACAACGGGTCGGAGATGGGCCATGTGTGGTCCCTGCCGGTCGACGGGGGCCCGGCGGTCGACCTGACGCCCGGGACACCCCCGTACACCCTGCGCGGGATCGATGTCGCGCGCACCGGGGACCACGCCGTCCTGTCCGCGGTCGCCGCGGACGGATTCTCGCTGTGGCTCGTCCACACCGGCGGGGACCGGCCGCCCCGGCGGCTCTTCACCTCACCGGCGGAGGCGTGGAACGCACTCGTATCGGCCGACGGCCGGTGGGCGAGCGTGGACACCACGGACCACAATCCCGGCCTCCGGCGCTTCGCCGTGACGGTCGTCAGCACCTCGGCCGACGCAGCGGGAGAACCGCTCAGGACACTGTCGGACGGGCCGGCGGAACCCGTACGCGGCATCCGGTTCTCGCCCGTGGCCGGGGACGGCCGGCTCCTTGTCGCCACCGAGCGGACCGGGTTCATCCGGCCCTGCGTGTGGAATCACGCCGACGGGTCACGCGCCGACCTGGACGCGCCCCACCTGCGGGGCGATGTCGTCCCGCTCGACTGGTCGGACGACGCCGCGTACGTCCTGCTGGTCCATGTCGACCAGGGCGTGCACCAGGTGCTGGAGTGGCACCCGGACAGTGGCGCGCTTGAGGCCGTCGCGCACCCGCCGGGCGCGTTCTTCGAGGCCGACGTCGCCGACGCCCATGCCAACTACTGGGCCTCCCACTACGGCGCGGACGGACAGATCCGGCTCCTCCATCAGCGTTTCGACAGCCCGCTCGCCCTCCTGAGTGCGGACCGGGCGTCGGGCGCCCTCACCCCTCGGTGGACACCACCTCTGCGCCCGGCGGGTGTCGCGCTGACCTCCCACACCGTGCGTTCCCTGGACGGGACACCCGTACAGCTATGGGCGGGACGTCCCCCGGGGGCCGACGGCCCGAGGCCGACCCTGCTCAGCGTGCACGGCGGACCGCAACTGGTCACGGTCGACCGGTACACACCCGAGGCCCAAGCCTGGCTGGCCAACGGCTTCGCGTTCGCCGCGGTGAACTACCGGGGCTCGCAGACCTTCGGCCGCGACTTCCGCGAAGGGTTCTGGCACGCGGTCGGCGAACGGGAACTGGAGGATGTCGCCGCGTCCGCCGAGTGGCTGGTGAACGAAGGCATCGCGGACCCGGACGCCCTCTTCATCTCGGGGGCCTCCTACGGCGGCTACCTGTCACTCCTCGCCCTCGGCCGCCTGCCGCACCTCTTCGCCGGAGCGCTGGCCTTCGTCCCGATGGCGGACTGGGTGGACGCCTACGCGGACATGAACCCCGCGCTGCGAAGCGCCATGCGCTCCTTCTTCCACACCGACCCGGACGACGAGCCCGACACCTTCCGGCGGGCATCCCCCATCAGTTACGTCGACCAGGTGCGCGCCCCGGTATGGATCAAGACGGGCACCCACGACACCCGGACACCGCCCCGCCAGGTCCACGGATACGCGCAGGCGCTGGAGAAGGCGGGCGGCGACGTCACCGTGGAGTGGTTCAGCGGCGGCCACGAAACGAGCAGCAGAAGCGCCGAACTGGCCGACCAGCAGCGGATGATGGATCTCGCGGGCAAGGCGCTGAGGGGCGAACGCTGGGCCGAGGGGCGGGTGACGGCTCCACCCGAGGGCTCGGTCGGATATCCCTGAGACCAAGACGCCGGTTCAGGTTCCGGCCGGACGGTCGGAATGTGTCGGCGCGGATCGGGGTTCTCGCCTTCGTGAGTCGACAGGTCCCCGCCGATCACGAGTCGGTACGCGCACGGCTGTCCGCCCGGCGAGCCGACACACAGGCACGGATCGCCGCGCTGGAGCGCGATTTCGAGGCGATCGTCGAGGCGAACGCCCTCGTGGCGGTGGACGACGAGCACGATCCCGACGGTTCGAGCACCGCCTTCGAGCGCGCCCATGTCGCCTCCCTGCTCGCGCAGGCGCGCGATCAGTTGGTCGCGCTGGACCAGGCGCTGGAACGCCTGGAGCAGGATGAGTACGGGCGCTGCGAGGGGTGCGGCGAGGCGATCCCGGCCGAGCGGCTGGAGGTGCGGCCGGCGGCGCGTACCTGTGTGCGCTGCGCGCAGGCCGCACCAGGCCGACAGAACCGGCCACCACGTCGACTGTGATCAAGGACACACGCGTATTCCCGTGATGACTCTGCGCTCAAGTGAGCCCGCGAACAGGTAGTCGCATGGCCGCTGACCAGCACGGTTGAAAAGCTCCGACAGCAGGACGCTTCGGCGATGATCTTCGATGGCCCGGTTGCCTTGGTGGGTGCGGGCACGGCGGAGTTGAACGAGACACGCCACAGGTACAGATCATTCCTTGAACCGGCGGCCGAAATTCCGCGCGCCGCCGTCGCCATAGGTGAAGAAGCCGTGAGGAAGCGCAGGTGAGGTGAAATTCCTCCACATAGGCTGAGCATTCCGACGCCACTCGTCACTTTCGGTCACTCCTGCTAACCGTCGGGTGTGGCCGCACCGTCGAAAACGGCTCCTCGCCAACGCCCAGGCTGCCTTAGGTTGTGGTCGTCGCGACGGGCCCTGGGGAGCGCCCCTCGCACCTGAAGAGCAACAGCCAGGATCCAGGGGGACTTCTCGTGACGCAGGTCAGCGACTCCGAACAATCCGCACACGCCGCGCACTTGCCGTAAACCACCGTGCATCGCACGGCCGTCGGCCTGCCACCGTTGTTCGCCCCGACCTGAACCCGGGCCAGCCGGCCCGAACGGGCCGGGCGCCGCTGATCCACGCACCTTCTCCCGCACGCTGTCCGACCGGCGACTCCTCGCCGGATCTCCGCCCGGGTCCGTACCCGGTCGTGCGCGACCCCCTGCCCGAAACAGGCCACCGGCCACCGACCGCTCACCCATGAGCTGATCCGGCCCCGCCCTCTCACGAATCAGGAACTCGATGGCTGACGAAATGGTCCGTCTCGCCCAGAGATTCATCAACACCACCTACGCGAACGGCGCCACCCTCGGCATATCCAAGCTGAACGAGAACGGCCAGACCGGCTGGACCGTCATGTACGCCCTCACGCGTGCCTTGCAGTACGAGATGGGCATCACCTCGCTGTCCGACAGCTTCGGCCCGGCCACGCTGGCCGCCCTCGGGGAGAAGTACGGCAAGCTCGAACCGATCCGGCTCCCGGCCCTCGACTACACCGACACGGAGACCTTCGAAATCCTCCGCCGCTACCAGGGCTTCGGTGACCAGGCGGTTTCCGACGCACAGCTCCGGATGCCGCTCTACGCGATCTTCGAGAAGTACAACCGGATCATCCGGGGGTCCTGAGCAGTCATGGTCACGGCTTCCAACCCCTGGCAAGGGCACGACTTCGCTGTGCTGTTCGCCGTCCTGATCTCGGGCGCGGCGACCGTGCTGGGGCTCACCACGTATCTGCTCTCACGATTCTCCCGGCGGGCCCGGCTGCGGCGCACCACGTCCGCCGTGTGGCGGGACATGTCCCTGACGGCGGTCGTCATGACGCTCGTCCTCTACCTATGGGGGTGTCTCCACGTCCTGGTCCTGGAGGACCAGGAGCAGGCTGAGGAGTGCGAGCGACAGCGCCCCGAGGGAACACCGGCCCTGGTCGGCCGCAGAGGCGACTTCATCCCGCTGCGCCTCGTGTGCGAGGCCTCGAACGGCCGCGACTACACCGTCGTCATCCCCGACTTCATCAACCCGTCCCTCGCTGTCCTGCTGCTGCTCGCGCTCGGCTGCGCCCTTGTCTCCGGCGTACTCCACCGCAAGCGGCGCTCGGCAGAAGAGAAGAAAGGCTGACCTGTTGAGCTCCATCGACATGACCCGCAGACACGCTCTCACCACGGCGGCCGGCGTCACCACCGCCGCGAGCCTCGCCTCCACCGGCCTCCTAGCGACCCCGGCCGCCGCCGCGGCGAACCCGCCCGTCAGCAACGACGAACTCAAGGAGGCGCTGCGCCGCGTCAAGGCCCGGCAGCGCCGTCTGCTCACCGGCCGGCCCTCCGCCAACGGGTGGGAGATGCAGAAGGCCGTCGACGACGACGGCGACATCGTGACCCGGGTCGTGCCGGGCACCGGCCTGAAAGTCGCCGTGCGCATGGGCGACACCGAAACGGTGCTGGTCCATGTGATCCGCCGCTTCCACTACGAGGTCGACACCCTCGGCCTGCCCGGCGAACCGAACCCGGTCAAGGGCTGGGTGGTGCCTTCGGCGGTCCGCGACAGCCGGCTCCCCGAGTCGAACCAGGCGTCCGGCACCGCCGTCGTCATCCGGCCGGACTTCTACCCGCCAGGCGTGGGGGGCGGGTTCACGGAGAGCCAGGAGCTGGCCATCCGCGACATCGTCGCCGACACCGAGGGCATCGTGCGATGGGGCGGCGAGGACCGGCGCCCCTACGAGGGCCTGTTCCACCTCACGGTACGTCCGGGCGACGCACGCCTGCGGCAGGTCGCGGCCAGGATCCGGGCCTGGGACCAGACTCCGGGCGCGGGTGCCGGGACCGTACCCGACGTGACAGACCCCTCACGACGCCGCCGCGCCGCCCGCTTCCGCTGAGGAAAGCGCCGGGGCGCACGCGAGAGCGCGACCACATCAGCGTCCAGTTCCTCTGTGAGTCATCGGTGCTGGGGACCCTGGGCGGGCTCGTCGGCTCGGCGCTCGGGGTGCTGCGTCGTTGACCGAGGGCCCGGCACGAGGACCGGTGGGTGGTGGTCACCAAGTGGTCGTCACGGAGTGGTCGTGGAGACGACGTACACGCGGGGCATGGCCGGGTCGCTCAGGTCCACCGTGATGTCCTGGGTGGGGCGTGGGTCCTTCTGTTTGTGGGTGGTGCCCGACCAGACGCGGGTGGGGATGAAGTTCCAGCCGACGGTGCGCGAGTCGCGGGGCGCGATGCTGACGTGGCCCTCCTTGAGCGCGGAGCGGTGCGTGCCCAGTTCGGTGAGGAAGGTGTCGAGCCGGCCGGAGGTCACGTTGAACTGCACATACAGCCGGCTGGACTTCCAGTTGCTCGTCTCGTAGTAGCGCACGTTCGTGGCGCGCGCGGGGATCGGCACCTCGAAGACCCGCTGCTTCATCCGGGACGGCACGGCGTCCGTGAGACCGGTGGCCGAGGACTCCAGCTCCTTGTCGAGACCGCTGCGCCGGCTCTGGCCCGCCGAGACCACGAGATAGCCGGCGGGGACGCCGATGAGCAGCACGATCACTATCGCCGTCAGCCACCGGCGGCGGACCATATGGCGGTGGTTCTCCGGCGGCTTCTGGGCCTCGTCCGGAGACTTCGACTGGTGGGGCACGGTCATGAGGGAGGTTCCTGGCTCGTGCGCGGGGCGCGGCTGGGGCTGGTACGGGGTTCCCTCGGGTCTCCCGGTGCGTGCGGCGTCTCGGAGGTGTGCTCGTCCGACGCCGGCTTGGGCTCCGTCTCCGCTTCTGCCTCCGCTCGCGCCGCCGCTGCGGATTCCTCCGCTTCGCGCGCCTCGCGCAGCTCGTGTTCCTCGCGCAGTTCCTGCGGCATCCGGCCGGTGCGGATGGCCTCCGCGTACAGCTCGTACTTCTCGTACCGTTCCAGTCTCCGCCGGTTCGCCCGGCGGAAGCGGCGCGCCACGAGCCGGGAGAGGTCGGCCGCGCCGACCATGCCGGCCTCGGGGCCCAGCTGCGCCTTGGCGATACGAGCCTCCGGCCGGTAGCCGCGCCCGGTGAGCTGACGGCGGAAGGCCTCCCTCGCGGGGCCGATCAGCAGATCGTCCGCCGCGCTGACGCCGCCGCCGATGACGAAGCAGGACGGGTCGAGGGCCGCCGCCAGATTGGCGATGCCGACGCCGAGCCACTGGCCGATCTCCTGGAGCAGTTCGACGCACATGGCGTCGCCCTCGCGGGCCAGCTCGGTGATCAGGGGTCCGGTGATGTCGGGGATGTGGCCCTTGACGCGTTCGATGAGGTTGTACGCCACCGGGGAGTCGGCGGCGGCCAGTTCCCTGGCCTCCCTGACGAGCGCGTTGCCCGAGCTGTACTGCTCCCAGCAGCCCCGGTTGCCGCACGGGCAGCGGTGCCCCGCGGGCACGACCTGCATATGGCCGAACTCGCCGGCCACCCCGTACTTGCCGCGCTTGACCCGGCCGTCCTCCAGTATGGCGCCGCCGATACCGGTCCCGAGCGTGATCATCACGAGGTGGTCCTCGCCGCGTCCGGCGCCGAAGCGCCACTCCGCCCAGGCGGCCGTGTTCGCGTCGTTGTCGACCATCACGGGGACGGCGAGCCGGGAGGAGATCGAGTCCCTGAGGGGTTCGTCGCGCCAGGCGAGGTGTGGGGCGAAGAGCACCTTCGCCCGGTCGGCGTCCACCCAGCCGGCGGCGCCGATGCCGACGGCGTGCACGTCGTGGCGGTCGGAGAGGTCCAGCACCAGCTCGACGATGGTGTCCTCGACGACCTTCGGGCTCTTGGACTTGTCCGGCGTCTCGGTGCGGATCTTCTCCAGGATGTTGCCGTCCGGGTCGACGACGCCGGCCATCACCTTCGTACCGCCGATGTCGATGCCGACGGTCGGCACGCGCGGCGCGGACGCGTGCGAGCGGCGTTCTCGGGTGCCGACGGTCCGCAGGACGGTGGCGCGCGCGGTGCCGCGGTGCGTGAAGTCGCGGTAGGTACTCATCGCGGCCGCCCCCTCATGTGCCGTGGGGCGAGCGCGGGCCGGGCGGCCGGAGCAGGGCGGGGACTTCCCGGGCTGGGGCCGCCCGCGGAGTGGGCGGCACTGCTACCGGAACGCGGCCTGGGTACTCGCACGTGTCGTGTCGTCCCTGCGGATCGGGGGCTCGTCGCGCCCGGTGACCGGGGCGGCGGCGGTGGGGGGTTGGCCACCGCCGCCGATTCTGCCATCCGGAAGGTGGGGAGGTCGGTCAGGGCCGGGGCCTGTCCACCGGACAGGCCCTAGGCGCCGCCGGCCGGGGGCTTCCCGTTTTCGTCGTCTTTCACCAGTTGACCCCCGTCGTCCACCGGACGGCCACCGAGGTGAGCCGGTGCGGGGGCCTTCGCCAGTTCGTGGCTCAGCTCTTCGAGCTCCGAGCCGCCCGCCATCTGGCGCGTCAGTTCGTCCAGGGTGATCGACCGCTTCGTGTGGCTGCCGGCCATGACACCGCGCTTGAGCAGCACGAACCGGTTGCCGACGAGATACGCGTGGTGCGGGTTGTGGGTGATCAGCACCACGCCGAGACCCGCGTCGCGCGCGGCGGCGACGTACTTCAGTACGACTCCGGACTGCTTGACGCCGAGCGCGGCGGTCGGCTCGTCGAGGACGAGGACCTTCGCGCCGAAGTGGACGGCGCGGGCGATGGCCACGCACTGCCGCTCACCGCCGGACAGGGTCCCGATGGGCTGGTCGACGTCGCGCAGGTCGATGCCCATCCGCAGCAGTTCCTCGCGGGTGGTGCGGCGCATCCGTTCGACGTCGAGGCGCTTGAAGGGGCCCGCGCCCTTCGTCGGCTCGGAGCCGAGGAAGAAGTTCCGCCAGACGGGCATGAGCGGTACGACGGCGAGGTCCTGGTAGACGGTGGCGATGCCCAGGTCCAGGGCCTCGCGCGGCGAGCCGAGCGTCGTCCTCCTGCCCTCGATGAGGAATTCGCCCGCGTCGTGCTGGTGCAGTCCCGCGATGATCTTGATGAGGGTGGACTTGCCCGCGCCGTTGTCGCCGAGGACGCAGGTGATCTCGCCTGCACTCACCTCCAGCGAGACGCCTTCGAGGGCCCGGATGTTGCCGTAGTACTTACTGACGTCGGCCAGCTCGACCAGGGGTGCCGTGGTCGCCGTTCCGCTGTCGGTCGTGCCAGTCGCGCCGGTCGTGCCGGTCTCACCGGCCGGGGTCGTGGGCGTGCCGGTCATCGGACTGCCTCCGCTCGCTTGCGGACCCATGCGTTGAGCAGGGTGGCCAGAAGGAGCATCGCTCCGAGGAAGAACTTGAACCAGTCCGGGTTCCACTCCGCGTACACGATGCCCTTGCTGGTCATGCCGAAGATGAAGGCACCGACCGCGGAGCCGATCGCGGAGCCGTAGCCGCCGGTGATCAGACAGCCGCCGATGACCGCGGCGATGATGTAGATCAGCTCGTTGCCGACGCCCTCGCCGGACTGTACGACGTCGAACGAGAAGAGCAGATGCTGGCCGGAGACCCAGGCGCAGAAGCCGACGCCCATGTAGAGGCCGATCTTCGTCAGCCGGACCGGGACACCGACGGCTCGGGCGGCCTCGGCGTTGCCGCCGACGGCGAAGATCCAGTTGCCGAAGCGGGTACGGAGCAGGATCCAGGTCGCGAGGGCCACCAGGCCCGCCCACCAGAGGATGGTGACCTTCAACTCGACGCCGCCGATGGTCAGTTCGGAGGCGAAGACCTTGCGCGCCGACTCGAAGCCCTCCATGTCGCCGACGCTCTTGGTCGAGACGGTGTCGCTGATCAGCTTGGTCAGACCGAGGTTGAGACCCGTGAGCATCAGGAACGTGCCGAGGGTGATGATGAAGCTCGGCAGTTTCGTCCGCGTCAGCATGAAGCCGTTGAACACCCCGATGGCGAGGGTGACCAGCAGGGACACGAGGACGCCGACCCAGATGTTGGCCGTCATCTGGTAGCTGAACATCGAGGAGATCAGCGCCGAACTGGTCACCAGCACACCGGCCGACAGGTCGAACTCGCCGCCGATCATCAGCAGTGCCACCGGCACCGCCATGATCCCGATCGTCGACGCCGCGTACAGGACGGTGCCGAAGCTGGACGTCTTCAGGAACGAGTCGGCGACGACCGAGAAGAAGAGGAACACCGCCACGGCGCCCACGACCGCGCCCAGTTCGGGCCTGCCGAGCAGCTTGCGCAGTGGCGAGTCACCGAGCAGCCGCTCGTCCTTGGCCCGGCCGCCGCTGCCGCCGTCGCCCGGCCGGTCCTTCACAGGTGGTGCGGTTGTGGTCATCGGGTCCCTCGCTCCGCGTATTTCTCCAGCTCGGCGGCGTCCTGCTGGTTGATGATCTGCGGTCCGGTGAGGACCGGGCGCCCGCCGCCGAGTACGTCGGCGTTGTACCGGTAGAGCCAGAGCAGATCGACGGCCTCGTACCCCTGGAGATACGGCTGCTGGTCGACGGCGAAGCCGAGACGGCCCGCCTTGAGCGAGCCCGCGACGGCCGCGTTGAGGTCGAACGTGTCGATCTCGGCCTTGCTGCCTGCCGTCTCCTTCGCCTTGACGGCGGTGTCGGCGAACGGCGCGCCCAGCGTCACGACGGCGTCGATGCTCTTGTCACTCTGGAGCTTGGCCTCGATGGCCGCCTGCACGTCGGGCATGTTGGTGCCCTCGACGTACAGGTTCCGCATCGTGCCGTCGAAGGTCTTCTTGGCCCCGGCGCAGCGCTGTTCATGGCCGACGTTACCCTGCTCGTGCAGGACGCAGAGGGCCTTCTTCTTGCCGCGCTTGTCCAGTTCGTCGCCGACTGCCTCGCCGGCGATGGACTCGTCCTGGCCGATATGGGCGAGCGCGCCGAACTGCTCCGACTGCTCGGAGCCCGAGTTGACGGTGATCACCGGGATGCCGGCCTTCGTGGCCTTGGCGACGACGGCCTTCATCGCGTCGGGCTTGGCGAGCGTGACGATCAGCCCGTCGACGCCCTTGTCTATGTACGACTGGACGAGTTGCGCCTGCTGCTGGCCCTCGTCGCTGTGCGCGTACAGGAAGTTGATGTTGTCCTTGGCCGCGGCCTGCTCGGCGCCCTTCTGGACGATGTCCCAGAAGGTGTCGCCGTCTCCCGAGTGGGTGACCATGGCGACGGTCCACTTCGGGGTGCTCACAGCGGCCCGCCCCCGTGCCTGTGCCTCGGCCGCGGCGGCCCGCTCCTCGGCGCGTTTGCCGCCGGTGCTGCTGCATCCCGCCAGGGACGCCGCCCCGAGAACCACCGCCAGCACCGCGCCGACCGCGCGTATCCCTGTCCCCACTCCTGCCACGACGCCGTGCCCTTCCCGCTGTGCTTCCCGGTACCGCCGGGCGTGGTACGTCCAGGCCCGGCGGCCCAAGTATCAGGCATGGGTGAACGGGGCATGGTCATCGGGTGCCGCGGGCGGTGTACTTCTCCAGCGCGGGGACGTCCTTCTCGGTGACGAGCGCGGGTCCGGTGAGTACGGGCTTTCCACCGCCGATGACGTTGCCGTTGTTCTTGTTGAGCCACAGCTCGTCGACCGCGAGATAGCCCTGGAGATAGGGCTGCTGGTCCACGGCGAAGCCGATCTCCTTGGCCTTGAGCTGCTTGACCACGTCCGCGTTGAGGTCGAAGGTGTTGATCTCGGCGCCCGATCCGGCACCCTCCTTGGCCTTCACGGAAGCGGCGGCGAACGGCGCCCCCAGCGTCACGACCGTGTCGATGCTCTTGTCGCTCTGGAGCTTGGCCTCGATGGACGACGTGGACGCGGGCATGTTGGTGCCCTCGACGCTCAGATTCTCGACAGTGCCCTCGAAGGTCTTCTTGACACCGGCGCAGCGGCCTTCGAGCGAGACGTTGCCCTGCTCGTGGATGACGCAGAGCGCCTTCTTCTTGCCGCGCTTGTTCAGCTCCTCGCCGACGGCCTCACCCGCGACGGCCTCGTCCTGGCCGATATGGCTGAGCGCCCCGAAGGGCTCGGAGAACTCGGCGCCGGAGTTGATCGTGACGACGGGGATCCCGGCGGCCGTCGCCTTGGCGAGGACCGCCTTGACCGCCTCGGGCTTGGCGAGGCTGACCACGAGCCCGTCGACGTCCTGGTCGATGTAGCTCTGGATCAGCTGGGCCTGCTCCTTGCCCTCCTTGTTGGCCGCGTAGAGGAACTGGACGTTGTCCTTGGCCGCGGCGACCTTGGCGCCGCTCTGGACGATGTCCCAGAAGGTGTCGCCCTCGCCGGAGTGCGTGACCATGGCGATCTTCATACGCGGGGTCTTGGCCGCCGTACCGCCGCCGCTGTCGTCGGCCTTGTCCTCGGAGTCCTTGCCGCCGGAGCCGCTGCATCCGGCGACGAGGGCGAGTGCGCATGCGGTGAGCAGCGCCGCCGCCGTGCGGGCCGCCGCTTTTCGGTTGGTACGCATGGTGGGTCCGCCTTCTCTTCCGGCCGCCCCGTTGCGGCTGGGGGGAGTTCTAGCGGCGGTCGCGCTGCCCCGTCAATACTTTGTCCGAACATTCTTACGACAAAGTCTGGAGGGAGGACCCGGGAACGGACTCAGGAGCGGACGAGGAGCTGGAACTCGAAGACGTAGCGCGAGGCCCGGTAGATGTGCGAGCCGAACTCCACCGAGCGGCCCGTGTCGTCGAACGTGGTGCGCTCCATCGCCAGCAACGGCGCGCCCGTCGTCTCGTCCAGCAGCCCGGCCTCCCCTGCGTCGGCGGCGCGCGCGCCGACCGACTGGCGCGCGCTGTGCAGCGTGATGCCGACGGCCCGCATCATCCGGTACAGGCCGGTGGATTCGAGCTGTGCGGTGTCGCAGTCGAGGAGTGCGACGGGGAGATGGTTACGCAGCCGGGCCATCGGTTCGTCGTGGGCGTACCGGAGCCGTTCGATGAGCCGTACGTCCGTCCCCTCGGCGATCCCGAGCGCGGCGGCGACCTCGGCGGTGGCCGGTTCGACCGTGTTGCGCAGCACGCGGGTGGCGGGGCGCTGGCCGGCCGCCTCCAGATCGTCGTAGAGGCTGCTCAGCTCCAGGGGTCGTCTGACCTGGCTGTGCAGGACCTGGGTGCCGACGCCCCGGCGGCGTACCAGCAGACCTTTGTCGACGAGCGACTGGATGGCCTGGCGGACGGTCGGCCGGGAGAGCCCGAGCCGGCCCGCCAGCTCGATCTCGTTGCCGAGGAGACTGCCCGGCGCCAGTCCGCCCTGCTCGATGGCGGCTTCTAGCTGCTGCGACAGCTGGAAGTAGAGCGGGACCGGGCTCGTGCGGTCGACACCGAGCCGGAGCGCGGCGGCCTGCGGCGCGGCGGCCTGGTGGGCCGCTCCGCCCGGCTGCTCCCGCTCCGGCTGCTTGGACACGTCCGCGAGCGTAGCCCCGTGCGATGTTGACGGAAAGTCCTGAAGTGCGGTTGTCAGGACAAGAGCGGAACAAAGGGCGGGGACGGGCGGTGACCTCCCCCGTCCGAACAGAGATCAACTTCAGGTCTGGATGTCAGGACAAACGCTTGACATGGCGACAGGCCGAAGGCCACCTTGGGGGCCATGCGCATCGGACTCATCGGCACCGGCCGTATCGGCACCTTCCACGCGGAGGTGCTGAGCCGCCATCGCGAGGTCGGCTCCCTGGTCGTCGCCGACACGGACGCGGCCCGAGCCGCACACGTCGCCGACCGTACGGGCTCCACGGCCGCCCCCTCGGTGGACGAGGTCTTCTCCTGGGGCGTGGACGCCGTCGTCATCGCCTCCGCCACCTCGGCCCACGCCGACCTGATCAGCCGCGCGGCGCGGGCCGGACTGCCCGCCTTCTGCGAGAAGCCGATCGCACTGGACCTCAAGGGCACGCTGGGCGCCCTGACCGACGTCGACGCCGCGGGCACCGTCCTGCAACTGGGCTTCATGCGCCGCTTCGACGCCGGTTACGGCGCGGCCCGCGATCTCGTACGGTCCGGGGCGCTGGGCCGGCTGCACACCGTCCGGGCCATCACCTCCGACCCCGCGCCGCCGGCCCCGGAGTATCTGCCGCTGTCCGGCGGGCTCTACCGGGACTGTCTGGTCCATGACTTCGACATCATGCGCTGGGTCACCGGGCGCGAGGTGGTGGAGGTGTACGCGACCGGTTCGGACGCCGGTCCCTCGATGTTCCGCGAGGCCGGGGACATCGACACGGCCGCCGCTGTCCTCACCCTGGACGACGGGACCCTCGCCACCGCCACGGCCACCCGCTGCAACGGCGCGGGGTACGACGTACGGATGGAACTGGCCGGTGAGCAGGACCAGTTCGCGGTCGGCCTCGACGACCGTACGCCGATCACCTCGACCGAGCCGAAGGGTCCGCCGCGCTGCGACAACCCGTGGCCGGGCTTCCTGGAGCGGTTCGCGCCGGCGTACGAGGCGGAGCTGGACGCCTTCGTCCGGGTCGTGGGCGGTGAGCTGGCGAACCCATGCGACGGGCACGAGGCGCTGCACGCGCTGCGGATCGCGGAGGCGTGCGAGCTGTCGCGGCTCGAACACCGGCCGGTGCGGCTGGAGGAGATCCCGGGCGGGCGTTAGGTCCTGTCCGGCGGATCTTCGGCTCAGGCGGGCTTCCGCACCGGCAGCACCGTGCCCTGCGCCACCGCGCACAGCGTCTCCGTGCCGTCCTCGGCCACCGTGAACAGGTCGCAGCGCACCGTGGCCTGTCTGCGTCCCGCGTGCACGACCGAGGCGCGGGCGACCAGCTTGGTCCCGGTGCCGGGGCGCATGTACTGGATGGAGAAGCCGGCCGTCAGCACGGCGGGGCCGAGCACCGTGCCCGCCGCGAACGTGATGCCGTTGTCGGCGGCGTATGCCAGGACTCCGCCGTGCAGATAGCCGTTCTGCTGCTGGAGGTCCTTGCGGATGTCCAGCTCCAGCTCCGCCTCGCCGTCTCCGAAGACCATGATCCTGGTGCCGAGCAGGCTGCTGAACGGCTGGCCCTCCAGCACCTTCCGCGCCAGGACAATGTCGAACTCCCGCATGGTCAGACTCCTCCGGAACGTACCCGCGCGGCACCCCGCGCCTTCAGGGCCTGATCCGCACGACAGGCCCTATCCCTACCACCGCACCGGCAGACTCCGCACCCCGCGGATCAGCATTCCGGGCAGCCAGTCCAGCGGCCCCGTGTCCGGGTCGAGGGTCAGGCCGGGGCAGCGTTCGAGGAGGGTACGGACCGCGATCCTGGCCTCCAGGCGCGCGAGCGGCGCGCCGAGGCAGTGGTGGATGCCGTGCCCGAAAGCCAGATGGCCGTGGTTCTGGCCCTTGGCGCCGGTCGCGGTGGCCGTCGCCGTACGCCGGATGTCGAAACGGTCCGGGTCCGGGTAGCGCGCGGGATCGCGGCCGGCGGCGCCGAGGCCGACCAGCACCGCCTGGTACGCGGGGATGACCGTGTCACCGACGGTCACCGGTTCGCTGGTGAAGCGGGCGGTGCCGTTCAGGACCGGCCCGTCGTAGCGCAGCATCTCCTCGATCGCGCCGTCGAGCAGCCCGAAGTCATCACGCAGAGCGGCCAGTTGACCGGGGTGGCTGAGCAGGGCCCGGATGCCGTTGGTGATGAGGTTGACCGTCGTCTCGTGACCGGCGATCAGCAACAGGAAGGCCATCGCGCGCAGTTCGGCGGCGGAGAGCCGGTCGCCGTCCTCGGCGCGGGTCCGCAGCAGGGCGGAGAGCAGATCGCCCGAGGGGCCGTCGCAGCGCTTGTCCTCGATCAACTCGTCGAAGTAGGCGCCCAGTTCATGCACGGCCGTGTACTCGCTGGCGGCGCCGGCGGGCGCCACGATCTCCGTGGACCAGGCGCGGAAGACGTCACGGTCCGCGGCCGGCACACCGAGCAGTTCGCAGATGACGGTAATCGGCAGCGGATACGACAGCGACTCGACCAGGTCGCCGTGGCCCGCGGGAAGCATGGTGTCGATCAGTTCGTCGGTGAGCCGCTGGATCCGCTCCCGTAAACCGGCGACCCGGTGGGCGGTGAACTCACGGGCGACGAGCTTGCGCAGGCGGGTGTGGTCCGGCGGGTCGACGACCAGCAGGGTCGGGCCGATGACGCGCTCGTCGAGCATGCTGCCGCCCACCGTGGCCGGGGACTTGGAGAGCCGCGGGTCGGCGAGCGCGGCGCGCGCCTCCCGGTGCCCGACGATCAGCCAGAGCCGGTCGCCGTAGGGCGTACGGATCTGGTGGACCGGTCCCGACTCGCGCAGTTTCGCGTAGTACGGGTACGGATCGGCGGTGAAGTCGGGCCCGTACGCGCCCAGATCGACGACAGTCATCGCGTCAGGTTACGTCGCCCCGGCGTGCGCCGCCGACCTGGCCGCGCGTGGCCGCCCGCGCGCTCCCCCGGCCGGCCATGACCGCTTGATGACCGCCCGACGACCGCTACGTGTCCTCCCCGCCCTTCGTCACCAGATCCGCGTCGTGCACCAACAGGGCGATCTGGACACGGTTGTTGAGGTCCAGCTTGGCCAGGACGCGGGACACGTGCGCCTTGACCGTCGGCAGGCTCATGAACAGCTCCGCCGCGATCTCCGCGTTCGAGCTGCCGCGCCCCACAGCGAGCGCCACCTCCCGCTCGCGCGCCCCGAGCCGGGCCAGCCGGCCGGTCGCCGTGTCCTTGCGTACGGGGGTGGGCGTCCCCGCGACATGGGTCATCAACTGCCGGGTGACGGCCGGGGAGAGCACGGGCTCACCCGCCGCCACCTGCCGTACCGCCGCGACGATCTCGGCCGGCGGCGTGTCCTTCAGGACGAACCCGGCGGCGCCCGCGCGCAGCGCCCTGAGCACCTGCTCATCGGCGTGGAACGTGGTCAGGACGAGGACTTCGGGCGCTCCGGCGCGCGCCCGCAGGAGTTCGGTGGCGGTGAGGCCGTCCATGGCCGGCATCCGGATGTCCATGAGGACGACGTCGGGGGCGAGTTCGCGGACGAGTGCGTCGACCTCGGCGCCGTCGGACGCCTCTCCCACGATCTCGATGCCGTCCGCACCCCCGAGCATGAACGTCAGTCCCGCGCGTACGAGTGGATCGTCGTCGACGATGAGCAGCCGGATGGTCGTGGTGGTCATGCGGACCACGGTAGCCAGGCGCGGACGGCGAAACCCCCGTCATTCGTCGGACCGTGCTCGAACCGGCCGCCGGCCAGGGTCGCGCGTTCGGTCAGTCCGATCAGCCCCTGGCCGGATCCCGGTACCTCCGGAACGGGGCCGTTCGGCGCCTCGTTGCGTACCTCTACGGTGATTCCGTCCCCCGGGCCGCCGCTGACCAGGACGGTCGTGCCGGTGCCTGGCGCGTGCTTGCGCGCGTTGGTCAGGCCCTCCTGGGCGATGCGGTAGGCGGTGCGGCCGGTGGCGGTGGGTACGGCCGCCGGGTCGTCGACGGCACTGTCGATGGTGACCTTCATCCCGGCCTCGCGGGACTCGGCGACCAGGGCGTCCAGCGTCACGAGGGTGGGCTGCGGGCGCTCGCCGTCCTCGCCGGGAGCGCGCAGCACGCCGATGATCATGCGCAGGTCCTGGAGCGCCTCGTGTGCGCTGTCGCGGATCACGCCCGCGGCTCTGGCCACTTCGGGAGCCGGCGCGTCGGGCCGGAACTCCAGGGCGCCCGCGTGGACGCTGAGCAGCGTCAGCCGGTGCGCCAGCACGTCGTGCATCTCGCGGGCGATGGCCTCGCGGGCCAGGCGCTGTGCCTGCTCGGCCCGGAGCGCGGCCTCGTTCTCGGCCCGTACGGCGCGCTCACGCAGAGCCAGGACGAGTCGCCGACGGGACCGTACGAGCATGCCCCAGGCGACCGCGAGCAGCGTGAGGAGCGCTCCGAGGATGACCGCGACGAAATGGGTGACCGTCGGGTCGGGCCGCAGATACGCCTGGGCGGTCATCGCCGCGAGGGACAGGGCCGCGACATAGGCCACGGGTCTGAACGGCCGGTGGACGGCAAGGCTGAAGAGCGCCACGAGGGCGGCGCCGCTCGCCGCCGGTGCCACGATCTGCGCGAGGTTGAGGCCGACGGCCAGGGCCACCGGCCAGCGCCGCCGCACCCAGAGTGTGCCGCAGGCCGCCAGACCGCTCAGCAGGTCGGCCATGATGACCAGCTCGCCGTTGCCGGCCTTCTCGGACGCGTCCAGTGCGACCAGACCGATGAAGACGGCGAAGAAGAAGATCATCAGGTCCACGGCCCAGTCGCGCACGGTACGCCGGGGCCGCCGTCCGCCCCGCTTGGCCGCCCGCTCGGGGTCGAGGGACCCCGCCATGGCCGAGGGCAGCAGCCAGGGGTATTCCGTACGCGTCATACGACCAATCTATGCAGGTGGTGCGTGGGGCGCCGGTCGCGGGCGGCGAGCGGCTACCAAAGTCGCGGGTTCATCGACTTTGGGCCTGTTCTGAGTCGGGGTCACGGTTTCGCTGTCTCCCCTTCAGCGGGTCCGCGGATCGGTTGGAACCGGTGTCATGACGCGTGGTGATCCGACCGATGCCGAGTGGGAGTTGATCGAGCCGCACCTGCCACTGGGCGCCTTCGGGCCCATCCCTGACCTGCGTAGCCACTTCAACGCGGTGATGTGGAGGTTCAGGACCGGCAGCCCGTGGCGGGACATACCCGGCCACTACGGCTCCTGGTCGACGGTCTACGACCGGTTCCGGATGTGGGCCGCCGACGGGATCTTCCACACGCTCATGGACGTGATGACCGCCGAGGCGGCGGCCCGCGGCGATGTCGATCTCAGCCTGGTCAGCGTGGACTCCGCGGTCGGTCGGGCACACCATCACGCGGCCGGGATGGTGGTCGATCCCGAGTTGCCTGCCGATCCGGAGAAGGTCCTGGCCGCGGAAAAGGGGCTGCGGCGAGTCGACAAGACGATGTGACACGCGGGACGGACGGAGGCGAGGAGAAGGCGGAGCGGGAACGCCGCCGTGCGGTGCGTCGTCGGCACAAGGCCCGGCTGAAGGCCGCGAAGCCGGGGCGCTCCCGGGGCGGGCTGACGTCCACGATCCATCTTGCGGTCGAGCGTCGCTGCGGACCGCCGCCGACCGCTGCCGACCGCTGCCGACCGCTGCCGACCGCTGCCGACCGCTGCCGACCATCCTCACCCCCGGGCAGGCCGCGGACAGCCCGCAGTTCATCCCGGTCCTGCGCAAGATCAGGGTGCGTGGCCCGGTCGGCCGGCCCCGCTCACGGCCCGACGCTGTCGCCGGGGACAAGGCCCACTCCTCCCGAGCCAACCGCGCCCACCTGCGCAGACGGAAGATCAAGGCGGTGATCCCGGAGAAGGCCGACCAGGCGGCCAACCGCCAGAAGAAGGGGTCGGCCGGAGGCGGCCCGGTCAACCACGACACCACGCTCTACAAAGTCCGCAACACCGTGGAGCGCGCCATCGACAAGCTCAAGGAGTGGCGGGGACTGGCTACCCGTCACGACAAGACACCCGAAAGCTACCAAGCCGGACTGCACCTACGCGGCGCAATCATCTGGCTCCGCAGCCTCCCAGCGCGGCGCCTGGGCGCGGCTGGGCGGCGACAACAACGCGGTACGCGACCGCCCTGGGCCGCCGGAGGCCGACCCGGCGTCCACGGTGCCGCTCATTCTCACCCGGCTACCGAAGCAAGTCCGTTCACGAGCCGGCTCGTAGACGCGCGCCCCACGCACGGCCCTGGACGTGGGCGCCCTGCCCCGCACGGCTGGGGCCACATCGGCCGGCCGGGGGCGGCCTCGTCCCGAGGGGTGGAACGCCCGTTGCCCCACAGGCCGACCGTGCGTACTGTTCCTGCCCAAACGGGAACGAGTAGAAGACATCACGTTCTCTGCCGTACCCCAGTCCCGAGCAAGGAGCAGTGCCATGGACTCAGGCACCAACCGTTCCAGTGCCGCCGCACCGGCCTCCGGAAACACCGTCACGGATCCCCTGACCCCGGGCGCCGGCCGCCGTGGCGTCCTCGGACTGCTCGGGCTCGGTGCCGCCGCGGTCCCCCTCGGCGCCCTGCTCACCGCCTGCTCCTCCGCCACCCCGGCCGACGACAACACCAAGGCCGCCGGCTCCGCGCCGGTGGACGCGGGCGGCGACATCGAGCAGCTCACCATCGCTCTCCCCGGCTCGCTGTCCACCCTGGACGTCACCCACGAGGCCGGCATCCTCAACTACATCGCCGTACTGCTGGCCCAGGAGTCACTGCTGTCGGTCAGCCCGGACGGTGCCCTCGGAGCCGGCCTGGCCACCTCCTGGACCCACCCGGACCCGCTCACCTACGTCTACGAACTGCGTCAGAACGTCACCTTCTGGGACGGCACACCGCTCACCGCCGCCGATGTCGTGGACTCTGTCGAATACCACCTCGACTCCGCCAACGCCTCCCAGCTCGCCTACGCCTACTCCACCGTGAAGTCCGTGCGTGCCACCGGCTCCCACCAGGTGACCATCCGGCTCAAGAAGCCGTACGCGATGTTCCAGTGGACGCCCACCCCCAGCACCCTGCTGATCGGCAGCAAGGCCTACGCCGCCCGGCACAAGGGCAAGCTGGGCACGGCGTCCGCGCTGCTGATGGGCACCGGGCCGTTCAAGGTGACCTCCTTCGCCCCCGACGACCATGTCGAGTTCGAGCGCAACGAGAAGTGGTGGGGCGGGCATGTCCGGGTGAAGAAGCTCCGGCTGACCTTCGTCGCCGACGACAACACGCGGCTGCTGGCGATGCGCTCCGGCGAACTGGACGGCGCGGTCAACCTCCCCGCGGACCGGGCCTCGCAGTGGGAGCGGATCAAGGACACCAAGGTGCACTACGCCTCGGACCACTCGGTGGTGGCGCTCGCCTTCAACAGTTCCAAGGCCCCCTGGAACGACCCGAAGGTACGGCAGGCCGTCGCCCACGCCACCGACCGCCAGGGCTATGTCCGCTCCATCCTGCGCGGCAAGGGCGAGGTCGCCTCGGCCCTGGTCACCCGGGGGCAGTGGACCGGGCTGCTGACCGACGCCGAGGTCAGGCAGGCCTACGCGGCCGTCCCGCAATACGGGTACGACATCGACCGGGCCCGCACCCTGCTCGCCTCCTCCACCGCCAAGGACGGCTTCACCGAGGAGCTGCACTACCCCGCGAGCGGATCTCAGTTGGGCCGCGCCGCCCTGGCTCTGAAGGAGGCTCTGATGCCGCTGGGGATCACCCTGGACGTCAAGGAGGTCCCCCTGGAGAAGTGGATCTCCGAGCTGAGCGAGCCCGACCGCGGACTGCACTTCCTCTGGTACTACCCCACCACCGGCGACCCGGCCGAACTGGTGGAGCCCTACCTGGACTCCGCCGCCATCGGATCCACCAACATCGCGCACTACCGCAACCAGGCCGTGCAAGAGGACATCACCGAGGAACGGGCCTCCGTCTCCCCCGCCGCCCGGGGCAAGGCCCTGGCCGACGCCCTCCAACGGGCGGGCGCCGACCTGCCCTACCACTCGCTGTGGTGGGGCCAGAGCGCCACCGCGCTGAGCTCCAGGGTCGGTGTGAAGGACTTCGGCACCTTCTTCTTCATCGGCCCCTGGGCCACCCGCCTGTACCCGGCCGGCTCGTGAGCACCGCCTCCGCGGCCGTGGTCGCTGCCCGACGCCGGCTGATGGACCTCACCCAGGTCATCGAGGCCCAGCCGTCGCCCGACGGCCGGACGACGGCGGTCTCCGCCGTCCCTCCCGGACCGGACGGGCCGCCCCGGGCGGACGTCCACCTCGCGTCCGGCGGCGGCTGTGCGCCGCTGGCGGGCGGCGGTTCCGCCGCCCGCCGGCTGCCGCGCTGGCTACCGGACTCCCGCCGGCTGCTGGTGGTTCAGGAGGACGGCGATGAGCGCGGCAGCGCCCTGGCCCTCGCCACCGCTACCGCTGTCGGCGGCAACCCGGCGCGGATCCTGGACCGCTTCCCCGGCGAGATCGAGGACGTCCTGGTCGCCGCCGACGGGACCGCCGCCCTGCTGCGGGTCGCGGAGCCCGGCGCGGACCGCGACGGCATGAACCTCGGCCTGCCCGTCGAGGGGTCGGCCGGCCCGGCCGACCCAGCCGTGCAGCGTCCCGGGACAGGGATACGCCGGCTGTGGCGGATCTCCCTGACCGCCGGGCGGCCGGCCGAGCCGGTCGGTCCCACCGGACTCACCGTATGGGCGGCGCACTGGAACGGCGGGCGCCACGCCCTCGCCGTGGTCTCCCAGGACGCCTGGCCGGCCGGGTTCTACCGGGCCCGGGTGGTCCTGCTGGACCTCGCCGCCGGCTCGGTGCGCGAGCTGTCCCCGTCCGACCCCGGCATCCAGCCGGACCATCCGGCGCTCTCCCCCGACGGCCGCTACGCCGCCTGGGCCGAGGGCCTGTCGATCGTCTCCGGCCTGCTCCGGCTCACCGACCTGGCCACCGGCGCCCCGGTGCCGGTGCCTCCGCTCGACGACATCACCTCGCTGCACTGGAGCGGCCCGCGCACCCTGTGGTACGCGGGCTGGGACGGCACCGGCTCACGAGTGGGCCGGCTGCGGCTGGGCGCCGACGAGGTGCACCACGAGGAGCTGTGGCACGGCGAGGCCACCCTCAGCGGTGCCGGGTACCGGCCGCAGATCCGCACCTGCGCGGCCGGCCGGGTCGCCGCCTCCGTACTGCACGCCCCCGGGACCCCGCCCGAGGCGGTCACCGCCGACGTCGGCGCGGCCGCCGAGGAGCCCCTGCGTGCCGCCGGCCCCGCCCCGGCCCCTCACCCCGTCCCGGAACCGGACGCCACCCCGCGGCCAGAGCCCTTCTGGGCTCCGGTGACCGCGTTCAACGCCGGACAGCAGGTGCTGGACGAGGGCATCACCACCGAACCGGTCAGCTGGCAGGCATCGGACGGCAGCCGGGTCACGGGCCTGCTGCTGCACCGCGCCGACCTCGCCGGCCCGGCGCCCGCCGCCGTCCTGCTGCACGGCGGCCCGGCGTGGATGTGGTCCGCCGGCTTCGCCCCCGGCGACGTGCTGGGCCTGCCGCTGGCGCTGGCTCGGGCCGGCTACCGAGTGCTGCTGCCCAACCCCCGGGGCAGCGCGGGCCGCGGGCAGGGGCACGCCCGCGCCGTGGTCGGCGACCTCGGCGGCGCCGACCTGGACGAGGTCTTCGGCGGGGCCCGCGCCCTGCTGGACCGAGGTCTGGCCGCACCCGGCCGGATCGCCGTCCTCGGGCACAGCTACGGCGGCTTCCTCGCCGCCCTCGCCGCAGCGCGCGGCGGTCTCTTCGCGGCGGCCGTGGTCGTCTCCGCGCCCACCGACTGGCCCTCCTTCGCCGTCACCAGCGCCATCGGCGGCGGCTACGACGACGCCTACCGCATCACCGTCGGCGGCCACACCGACGGGCCGGACACCCCCGCCGCCACCCCCTCCCCCGCCCGTGAACGCGACCCGGCCCCGACGCCGACGCTGATCCTGCACGGCTGCGCCGACCGGGTGACCCCCGTCGAGCAGGCCCGTGCCCTCTACCGGGCCCGGCTCCTCGCCGGGCACCGCGAC
Source organism: Streptomyces sp. NPDC058665 (assembly GCF_042714995.1). Lineage (NCBI taxonomy): Bacteria > Bacillati > Actinomycetota > Actinomycetes > Kitasatosporales > Streptomycetaceae > Streptomyces > Streptomyces sp. NPDC058665. The sequence goes on along the minus strand of NZ_JBHXRX010000062.1, from coordinate 15,300 downwards.
GTGGAGCTGGTCCTCTACCCGCGCGAGGGCCACGAGTTCACCGAACCCGATCATCTGCTCGACGCCTGCGCCCGGACCGCCGACTGGCTGGACCGCCACCTCGTACCGGACCCCGACACCACGGGCGGCACCTCATGACGACGACGCCCCCCACCGCCGGGCAGTCCCCGCAGACCTCTGCCGCACCGTCGCCGGGCCCCGCCCGCCGGGCCGGCCATCCGCTCGCCGCCTACGCCGCCCGCCGGCTCGCGGCGGCCGTCGCGCTGCTGCTGGTCGTCTCCCTCGCCGTCTTCGCCCTGCTCGCCCTGGCCCCCGGCGACCTGGCCCGTACCCTGCTCGGCACCCGCTCGGCCACCCCACAGGCGTTGGCCACGGTCCGCTCCGCCCACCACCTCGACGATCCGTTCCTCGTCCAGTACTGGCACTGGCTCGCCGCCGCCCTCCACGGTGACCTCGGCGTGTCCGTCCGTACCGGGGCGCCGGTCACCCAGGCCGTCGGAGATCGCGTCGGCCTGACCCTGCAACTGGCCCTCGGCGGTTTCGTCCTGGCGCTCCTCGCCGGGGTTCCCTTCGGGACGCTGGCCGCACTGCGGCGCGGCCGCGCCACCGACCGGATCGTCCAGGGCCTCGGGGTGGTCGGCCTGAGCGCGCCCGCCTTCGCCTCCGGGCTGCTGCTGGTCCACCTCTTCTCGCTGCGCGCCGACTGGCTGCCCGCCTTCGGCGCCGGGGACGGGGACACCATCGACCGGCTGCGCCATCTCGTGCTGCCCTGCCTCACCCTGGCGGTGTCGGTGACCGGGCTACTGCTCAAGCTGACCCGCGCGGCGGTGCTCCGCGAGCTCGACGCCGACCACACCGCCTTCGCACTCGCCCGGGGCGTGCCGCCGCGCGAGGTACTGCTGCGGCATGTGCTGCGCGGCGCGCTGCTGCCCATCGCGACCGGCGCGGGCCTGGTACTGGCGTACCTGGTCGCCGGAACGGTCCTGGTCGAGGCGACCTTCGCGCTGCCGGGACTGGGGCGACTGCTGGTGGGCTCAGTGACCTACAAGGACGTGCCAGTAGTGCAGGCCGTCGCCCTGCTGGCCGCCGCCGCGGTCATCACCGTCAACCTCGTGGTGGACCTGCTCACCCCGCTCATCGACCCGCGCATCCGGACCGGAGGCACCCGATGACCATCCCAGCCGAACCCGCCGCGGACAGCGGCCCGGCCGTTCCCGTCCGGCCCGCCCCGGACGGCGCCGCCAGACGCCGCCGGCTGCCCCGGCCAGGACTGCTGGGCGGCGTCTGTCTGGCCGTCCTCGCCGTGCTGGTCGCCGCCGCCGCCCTGGGCGGGCTGGTCTTCCCGCACTGGGCGCGGCAGGACCTGCTGCTCGGCGTCAGCGGGCCCAGCGCCGGCCACCCTCTGGGCACCGACGACCTCGGCCGCGACATCCTGCAGACCGCGGTGGTCGGCACCCGCAGCGCCCTGCTCGGACCGACTCTGATCGCCGTCGGCTCCATGGCGCTCGGCAACCTGCTCGGCCTGTGGGCGGGCTACCGGGGCGGCTGGGCGGACGCCCTGGTGGGACGCTGGGCCGACCTGGTGCTGTCGCTGCCCGCCCTGCTGGTCACGGTGGTCGTCGTCGGCGTGCTCGGCGGCGGCTACCCGGCCGCCGTCCTCGTACTGGCCGTGCTCTCCAGTCCCACCGACACCCGGCTGGTCCGCTCCGCCGTACTCGCCCAGCGGCACCTGCCGTACGTGGAGGCCGCCGAGGCCCTCGGCCTCAGCCGCCGCCGCATCCTGCTCGGGCACATCTGGCCCAACGTCCTGCCGCAGGCCCTCGCCAACGCCCTGGTCAACTTCAGCTTCGCGCTGGTGGCCCTCAGCTCGCTCTCCTTCCTCGGCATCGGCGTGCCCCCGGGCGCGGCCGACTGGGGCCGGATGCTCTCGGAGAACCAGACACTGATGTACGACAACCCGGCGGCCACCCTGCTGCCCGCCCTGCTGGTCGTCACCGCCGCGACCGCCGTCAACCTCCTCGGCGACCGTGCCCAGGACGCCCTCGACCTGCGGGCGAGGACCCGGTGACCGCCACCGCGCCGCAGCCGGCGCCCTCCGGGCCGCTGCTGGCGGTCCGGGCCCTGCGGCTGGAGACCACCTCCGTGCCGCCCCGCCCGCTCGTACACGGCCTGGACCTGGACATACACCCCGGTGAAAGCGTCGGCATCGTCGGCGAGTCCGGCAGCGGCAAGTCGCTCACCGCCCGCGCCGCCGCCGCGCTGCTGCCCGGCACCGTACGCGCCTTCGGCAGCGTCGTCGCGGGCGGCCGGGAGATCATCGACGTCCGGTCCGCCCGCCCCGGCGGCCTCTTCGGCAGGGCACCCGAAGGCCACCGCGGACGCACCGTGTCCCTGCTGATGCAGGACCCGTTCACCATGCTCCACCCGCTCCGCAGCTGCGGCCGGCAGATCGCCGACGGCATCCGGGTCGGCGCGCCCGGCACCAGCCGCCGCGGCGCGGCCCTCGCCGTCACCGAACGGCTCGCCGAGGTCGGCCTGGCGCCCGGGACCGCCGACCGCTACCCGCACGAGCTCTCCGGCGGCATGCGCCAGCGCGCCGCCCTCGCCGCGGCGCTCGCCCCCGGTCCGCGCCTGCTCATCGCCGACGAGCCCACCACCGCCGTCGATGCCCACCACCAGGACGAGGTGCTGGCCCTCATCCGCCGACTCCAGCAGGCCCGCGGCATGGGACTGCTGCTCATCACCCACGATCTACGGGTCGCCTTCTCGGCCTGCGACCGGCTGTATGTGATGTACGCAGGCACCATGCTGGAGTCCGGCCCCGCCAAGGACATCGAAACCGGCCCCGCCCACCCCTACACGGCCGCGCTGCTGGCCGCCGAGCCATCGGTACGCGAACGCTACGAGACGCTGCCCACCACCCGCCCCGCCGCCGGCCCGGCGGGGCCCGCCACGGGTTGCCCCTTCGCCGCCCGCTGCGCCTGGGCCGAGGCGGAATGCCGTACCGCGGAGCCCGTCCCGCACCCCGTCGGCGACAGCACCGGACCCGGTGGGCGGCTGACCGCCTGCCGGCGGATGCCCGCTGTCGCCGCGGACGTCGCCGCCGCGACCCGCCGGACCGCGACTGTCACCGTCCCCGACCGGACGGCCCGTCCCCTGCTCCAGGTGCGCGGCGCCCGCAAGTCGTACGGCGCGCACGAGGTTCTGCACGGCGTCGACCTGGAAGTTCCCGAGGGCGGCGCCGTGGGCCTGGTCGGCGAGTCCGGCTCCGGCAAGTCGACTCTGGCCCGGCTGGTGACCGGCCTGGAACAGCTCGACGGCGGCCGGATCATCATCGCTCCGGACGCTGCCGGGGAGGACACCGGAAGCCGTGACACCGAGCCACTGCTGCTCGCCCCGGGCCGCCCGGCCCGAGGAAGCCGCCTCGCCCTCGCCTCCGCCGTGCAGATCGTCTTCCAGGACCCCTACTCCTCCCTCAACCCCGTCCACACCGTCGGCTCCGCGCTCCGCGAGGCCGCGGCCTCGCCCGCCGCCCAGCGGCGCGGAGACAGCACCACGACGCCGGTGGCGACGGCCGAAGAGCTGCTGGAGTCCGTCGGTCTGCCCGCCGCCTACGCCGCACGCCGGCCCGCCGCGCTCTCCGGCGGCGAGCGGCAGCGCGTCGCCATCGCCAGGGCCCTGGCCGTACGCCCGAGGCTGCTGGTGTGCGACGAGTCCGTCTCCGCCCTGGATGTCTCCGTCCAGGCGCAGATCCTCACGCTGCTGGCCCGGCTGCGCCAGGAACTGGGCCTGTCCCTGCTGCTGGTCACCCACGACCTGGCCGTCGCCAGGCAGGCCACCGACCGGCTGTATGTGATGCACCGCGGACGCATCGTGGAGCGCGGCCGCACCGACCGGGTGCTGGACCACCCCGAGGCCCCTTACACCCGCCAACTGCTCGCCGCGCTCCCGGGATCGTCGGCCCTGCCCGGCGACTCCGGCACATTGCGGAGGACGGAGGGATGAGTGGACCGGATACCCTTCCTGCCGCGGCGTCACCCGTCGCGGCAGGGCACGACGCGGAAACACAGGGGAGCGGCAGCGTGGACAGTACGACGAACGGCCCGGAACGGGCGGTGCCGGACACCGTGGCCGCGGGGCCGCGCGGCACGCTGGCCGCCAACGTCAAGCGGCTGCGGCTGACCAGGGGCTGGAGCGTGCGCGAGCTGTCCGCCCGCACCGGCACCAGCAAGGCCCTGATCTCCCAGATCGAACGCGCCGTCGCCAACCCGTCCGTCGAAGTGCTCGCCCGGATCGCGCACGCCTTGGACTCACCCGTCGACGAGATACTGCGGGCCCGTCTGACCGTGCCGGAGATCGCCCGGAGCGCCGACTTCGGCCCCGGCCCGGCCGACGAGACCATGGTGCAGCTGCTCTTCTCCTCCCACGAGCGGGCCAGGTTCGAGATGTACCGCTCCGCCCTGCCGCCGCACGCCCGCAGCCACCGCAGTACCCACGGAGCCGGCTCCACCGAGTACGTGGTGGTACTGCGCGGCACGGTGAACCTGGTCGTCGGCGAGCACACCCACCGTCTGGAGGAAGGCGACTGCGCCCGCTTCGCCTCCGACGAGGAGCACCACTACTCCACCGACATCCGGGCCGCCCTCACCCAGACCCTGATCGCCTACCCGGACTGACCCGCCGAGCCGGTACGCGAACAGGCATTGGGCTGTCACCGACGCGGGTGGGCAAGTCCCGTCTCTGACCGCGCAGATCGCGAGGGCGAGCGATCCGGGCGGCGAGCAGTTCCTCGCGCAGTTCTTCGCCGAACTCCTCGCCCGGCACAGGAAACCGACCCTGTGGACAGACGCCTCAGCCGCAGCGCGCTCTGGGAGATGAAGCCGAGGCCGCGCCACTCGAAGTGCGGCCGGAGCCGGAACACCTCGGACATCAGGGCCGGCGCGGCCGGATTGCCCTCTTCGCGTACGACGCGGCCGTACTGGTTCTCCACCTCGCAGCGGCCCTCGCGGATCTGCCGCAGCAGCATGGCGACGGAGGTGAGGATGTCCAGAGGTTCGAAGCCGGCGACCACGATCGGCTTTCCGTACACCTCGGGCACGAAGCGGTAGGGCCGGTTGCCGACGACGGTGGACACGTGCCCGGGGCCGAGGAATCCGTCCAGCCCCAGGTCCGGCGACTCCAGGATGGCCTTGAGCGGCGGGACGATGGTGACGTGGCTGCAGAAGACACTGAAGTTGGCCAGGCCTACGCGACGAGCAAGTCCGCGCTGATCGGGCTGACGAAGGCGGTGGCACGGGAGTTGGGCGAGCGGGGCATCACCGCGAACATCGCCCACCCGGGCCCGACGGACACCGACATGAACCCGGCCGACGGCGCGTACGCGGCGGGTCAGAGCGCGATGACGGCGCTCGGCCGGTACGGGTCCGCCGACGAGGTGGCGTCGATGGTGGCGTTCCTGGCGAGTGACGAGGCGGCGTATGTCACGGGCGCCGAGTTCGCGGTGGACGGCGGGCACGCCGCGTAGGCGGAGGCCGTCAGCCGTTCAACTCGCGGTGGCGGGCGGCCAGTCGGGTGGCGCCCTCCTCGGTGAGCGAGCCGAAGAGGCGCAGTCGGGAGATGCCGCCGTCCGGGAAGATGTCGATCCGGACCTGACGGGCCGTCACGGGACGGTCGAGGACGAAGCGGTGGTTGGTGTCGGGCTGGAGGCGGGTGCGGGGCAGGACCTCGGTCCACTCCCCGTCCCGCGCCCCGGCTCCGGGCTCACCGTCGCGTACCGAAAGGGCCGCCCAGCCCGCCGAGTTGCCCTTCAGATACGCCGTGTCGATCTCGACGGCGCGGATCTCGGACCGCTCGGCCAGCTCGTAGCGGATCCAGTCGTTGCCCCGGTCGCGGCGCCGGCGCGTCTCCCAGCCGTCGTCCATCTGGCGTGAGCGGCCCGGCTGGATGGTGTTGGTGGCGGGTGAGTAGAAGCGGTCGGATGCGTCCTCGACCCGGCCGCCGTTCTCCAGGGCGGCGAGGTCGAACGTACCGAGGGCGGCCAGCCACACCGGGTCGGGCGCGACATCGCCGTACACCCGCAGTCGCGCGATGCCGCCGTCGGGATGCTGGTTCACCCGCAGATGGGTGAAGCGCCGCTCGGCACGGACGGCGAAGCCGTTGGCAGCGTGTCCGCCAACGGCCGTACGCGGCACGAGAGTTGTCCAGTTCACACCGTCGGCCAGCAGCTCGGCCGGGGACGGCGAGCCGGGCAGCGACGTCGCTTCGACGGAGACGGCCCGCGGGTAGTTGCCCCGGAAGTGCGCCGTGTCGACAACGATTCCGCGTACGACACCAGGGGCACCGAGCCGTACGAGAGCCCAGTCGTGGTCCTCGTCGGCGGGGTGCGGCCGGTCGGCGGAGGCGCCGCGTCTGCGACGGGTCTCCCAGCCGTCCATGATCTTGCCCTTGTGCCCGAAACGCTCCGGATCGAACTCGGCGGGGCCGGGCTTGAGCAGATTCTCGCGCTCGGCGAAGAACTCGTCGTTGGCCGCGACGACCCCGGCGCCGAGCCTGCGGTCGGCCAGGTCGACAAGGTGGGTGAAGGGGTGGTCGGCGGAGCGGTAGTCCGCGTACGGGTCGCCGCCGCCGTACGGCGCTGCGTCACCGGTGAAGGCGGCTTCGGGCGGCGTCTGGGCAGTGGACGGGGTGGTCGGGGTCGAGGTCGGGGGCAGCGGGCTTGTGGGCACGGTCAGTTGGTCCTTTCGAGCAGTCGGCCCGAGGGCTCGGCGATGGCTCCGTCGGCGACGATCCGCCGGCCGCGCAGCCAGGTCGACCTGACGACGCCGTACAGCGTCCTGCCCGCGTACGCGGTGACACGGTTGCGGTGCTGGAGCGCGGCGGGGTCCACGGTGAACGAGTCGTCGGGCGCGAGCACCGCGAAGTCGGCGTCACGCCCCGCCTCGATGGCGCCTTTCCTGTCCAGCCCGGCCAGCGCGGCGGGGGCCGCCGACATCCAGCGGGCCACGTCGTCGAGCGAGTGACCGCGCCGGCGGGCCTCGGTCCACACCGCGGGCAGGCCGAGCTGGAGGGAGGAGATACCGCCCCACGCGGTCGCGAAGTCTGAGGTCTTGAGGTCGGTGGTGGAGGGCGAGTGGTCGGACACGACGCAGTCGATCGTCCCGTCGGCCAGCCCCCGCCAGAGGGCGTCCTGGTTCGCGGCCTCGCGGATGGGCGGGCAGCATTTGAACTCGGTGGCGCCGTCCGGGACTTCCTCGGCGGTGAGGGTGAGGAAGTGGGGGCAGGTCTCGACGGTCAGCCGTACGCCGTCCCGCCTGGCAGCGGCGATCAGCGGCAGCGCGTCGGCGGACGACAGGTGCAGGACATGGACCCGGGCGTCGAGCCCGCGCGCCGCCGCGATCAGCCCCTCTATCGCGGCGATTTCGGCGTCGCGGGGGCGGGAGGCGAGGAAGTCGGCGTACTTCGCGCCGGCGCGCTGCGGCGCTGCGGACAGTTCGCGCGGGTCCTCGGCGTGCACGATGAGCAGCCCGCCGAAGCCGGCGATCTCGGCGAGCGAACGGCCGAGCTGTGCGGCGTCCAGTTCGGGGAACTCCTCGACGCCGGACGGCGACAGGAACGCCTTGAAGCCGAACACCCCCGCCTCGTGAAGCGACTTGAGGTCCTTGACGTTGTCGGGCAGCGCGCCGCCCCAGAAGCCGACGTCGATGTGCGCCTTGCGGCCCGCGACCTCGCGCTTGATCCGGAGGTGGGCCGTCGTGGTGGTCGGCGGCAGGGAGTTGAGCGGCATGTCGATCAGGGTGGTGATGCCGCCGGACGCCGCCGCGCGCGTGGCGGTCCAGAAGCCCTCCCACTCGGCGCGGCCGGGGTCGTTCACATGCACATGGGTGTCGACGAGGCCGGGCAGTACGACGTCGTCGCCGACGTCCTCCAGCCGGGCGCCCGGCGGGGGCTCGCCGGACAGGTCGTGGGGGAGCACGGCGGTGATCGTGCCGGCGGCGACGGCGACCGACGCGGGGCGGGTGCCCTCGGGGGTGACGACGCGCGTCGAGCGCAGCACCAGGTCCACGTTCCGGTCCGGGCCGGTCATCGGCGCCACCCTCACTTCTCCGTCGGGTCCAGGGGGAATCCAGGAAATTCAACGAACTGTTGAAGGAGTCTTCATGCCCGACCGCCGGTCCGTCAAGGCCACTCCGCCCGCGGCGGTGCCCGCTGCACTACACTGAGGTGTTTCCACAGAGTGAAAATCGAATTTCGCAAGACAGAAGACCGCTCCACCGCCTACCGTACGGACCGATCACTCCAGGTGACGGACGACACCCGGACAGGCACCCTCTGACCGGCGAAGACGTGGATCGGCCCGCTGATCAGGACACCGGTCGCCCGCCTGGGCGCCCGGTAAACTGCTGACTCGCCCCACCCGTCCCGACGCCCCGAGAGGACCGTTGTTGTGCCGACGTCCAGCGCCGCCAGCGCCACCGACGCTGCCAAGCCCGCCTCCGCGAGCGGCGGCGTCCAGTCCCTGGAGCGCGCCTTCGATCTGCTGGAGCGGATGGCGGACGCGGGGGGCGAGGTCGGCCTGAGCGAGCTGTCGGCCAGCAGCGGTCTGCCCCTGCCGACCATTCACCGGCTGATGCGTACGCTCGTGGCCTGCGGTTACGTACGCCAGCAGGCGAACCGCCGGTACGCGCTCGGCCCGCGCCTCATCCGGCTGGGCGAGTCGGCGTCGCGGCTGCTCGGCACCTGGGCGCGGCCGTATCTGGCGCGGCTGGTCGAGGAGACCGGCGAGACGGCGAACATGGCGCTGCTCGACGGCGACGAGATCGTATATGTCGCGCAGGTGCCGTCCAAGCACTCGATGCGGATGTTCACCGAGGTCGGCCGGCGCGTGCTCCCCCACTCCACGGGCGTGGGCAAGGCGCTGCTCGCGCACACGTCGGCCGATGAGGTACGGGCGCTGCTCGCGCGTACGGGTATGCCCGCGGCCACGGAGAAGACGATCACGACGCCCGACGGCTTCCTCGACGCGCTGGAGGCCGTTCGCGCGGCCGGTTACGCGGTGGACGACAACGAGCAGGAGATGGGGGTCCGCTGCCTGGCGGTTCCGGTGCCCAACTCCCCCACCCCGGCGGCGATTTCGATCTCGGGTCCGGCCGGACGCGTCACGGAGACGGCCACCGAGCGGATCGTGCCAATACTCCAGGAAGTGGCGCGGGACCTGTCCGAGGTCCTGGCGAGCACGGCGGCGGCCCACCAGCAGTCCTGAGCCCTCTGCCGCCCGCCCGGAAGCCGGGGATCCACCGGACAGGACCTGGCTGCCGTACGCCCCAATCCCCTGGGGCGTACGGCGCTCAGGCGCCTCTGATCCGGTACCCGATACCTGAAAGACCGGGTGGGCGGCGGCGCGTCATACGGTGGTGCTGGTCATGCAGGTCATGCGGGTCGTGCTGATGGCACCGGTGGTTCTCAGTGCCCTAACTCTCCGAAGAGGTCTACCGCCTTCCTGACATCCATCAGGGTGGGCGCCAGAGCGCTCACCGAGCCGATCGAACCGACGATCAGCAGCAGCGAGCGGCGCATCCGCCGGATCTCCGGATCGCCTCCCGCCACCATCGCGGCCATCGCGGCAAGTTCTTCCTCCGCGATTCCCCTGTCTCTGAACTCACTCGGATACGCGGCGAGTTCCCGTCTCAGTCGCGCCACGGCGAACCGCAGCCCGGTCAGCCGGGGATCCTCACCCTGCTCTGTCACTCGCGTATGCCCCACGCTCCGCAACAAAGTTCTCCCCCTCGCACGCCATCGTGCTTGTGCCTTCGGCATGATGCCCGCCCCTCCGGCGCCTCCCTGTTGACACGCCTGGCGCCGTGAGACGCCGCACAGTAAACGCCACCCGGGAGGCCTTCCGCCACCGAATGAACAGGATTCAACTTGTTGAAGTGACGTATCGCCAGGTGAGCGCCCGACAACGTTCTGACGCGCCGTCCGACACGGACGGAAGGGACGGGGGCTGCGGAGCGCGAAAGGCCAGGTGAGGTAAGGAGAACCTATGGAAAAGAACGATCACGGAGAGTCGCCGGTCGCGGGGCTCCTGCTCGCGGCCGGCGGGGGCCGGCGGCTGGGCGGCCGGCCGAAGGCGCTGCTGCCGTTCCGGGGGCGTCCGCTGGTGGAGCACGCCGTGCGGTCGCTGCGGGAGGGCGGCTGCGAGCAGGTGTACGTGGTGCTCGGCGCCGCCGCCGGCGAGGTACGGGTCCGCGCCCAACTGCCGGACTGCGTACTGGTCGACAACCGTCGGTGGGCCGGCGGCATGGGCTCGTCCCTGCGGGCCGGACTCGCCTCGCTGACGGAAGCCGCCACGCACCGCGCGGCCCTGCTGATGCTGGTCGACCAGCCGGGCATCGGTCCGGCGGCCGTGGCACGGGTCCGGGCCGCGTACCGCTCCCCGGGCACGCTCGCCTCGGCCTCCTACGGAGGCGAGCGCGGGCATCCGGTGCTGCTCGGCGCGGACCACTGGGCCGGGATCGCGGCGGGTGCGACGGGCGATCAGGGGGCACGCGGGTATCTGAGAGACCGTGCGCGGGACGTCGTTCTCGTCGAGTGCGGGGATGTCGCGGACGCGTACGACATCGACACGGAGGAGGATCTGACGCACCTTGAGCAAGGACGGTGACACTGAGCGCCACGGTCTCTCGCCCCGGAGAATCTCGACATCAACAAACCATTGAACTTCCACCATGAGGAAACTAGTATCCACAGGCCAGAAGCGCCCGACCCCCCGGAAGGCGCCCGTGACCCGGCCCGGAGCCCCGGCACCCAGTGCCCCCACGGTGATCCGGCGGTCGCCGGAAGCCCCGTCGAAGGAGTGACAGCTCATGTCCGCAGCAGCGCCGTCCCCACTGGCCGTCGTCGATGCCGACACCCTGCCCCGGCAGGACGAGGTCCTCACCGACGCGGCTCTCGCCTTCGTGGCCGAGTTGCACCGCAGGTTCACCCCCCGCCGTGACGAGCTCCTGATCCGCAGGGGTGAGCGGCGCGCGGAGATCGCCCGTACGTCGACGCTGGACTTCCCGCCGGAGACGGCGGCCGTACGGGAGGACGACTCCTGGCGGGTCGCGCCGGCCCCGGCCGCGCTGGAGGACCGCCGGGTGGAGATCACCGGGCCCACCGACCGCAAGATGACGGTCAACGCGCTGAACTCCGGCGCGAAGATCTGGCTCGCGGACTTCGAGGACGCCTCCGCTCCCACGTGGGAGAACGTCATCACCGGCCAGCTCAATCTGATGGACGCCTACGCGCGGAAGGTCGACTTCACCGACCCGGTGGCCGGTAAGTCGTACGCGCTGAAGGCCGCCGGCGAACTCGCGACGGTCGTCACCCGCCCGCGCGGCTGGCACCTGGACGAGCGCCACCTGCGCCTCGGGGACCGCGCGGTCCCCGGCGCGCTGGTCGACTTCGGGCTCTACTTCTTCCACAACGCCCAGCGTCTGATCGAGCTGGGCAAGGGCCCGTACTTCTATCTCCCGAAGACCGAGTCGTACCTCGAAGCACGGCTGTGGAACGACGTGTTCGTCTTCGCGCAGGAGTACGTGGGAATCCCGCAGGGCACCGTCCGCGCGACCGTACTGATCGAGACCATCACCGCGGCGTACGAGATGGACGAGATCCTGTACGAACTCCGGGACCACGCCTCCGGGTTGAACGCCGGCCGCTGGGACTACCTCTTCTCGATCGTCAAGAACTTCCGTGACGGGGGAGCCAAGTTCGTGCTGCCGGACCGCAACGCGGTCACGATGACGGCTCCGTTCATGCGCGCGTACACCGAACTCCTCGTCCGCACCTGCCACAGGCGCGGCGCCCATGCCATCGGCGGCATGGCGGCCTTCATCCCCTCCCGGCGGGACCCCGAGGTCAACAAGGTCGCCTTCGCCAAGGTCAAGGACGACAAGGACCGCGAGGCGGCGGACGGCTTCGACGGCTCCTGGGTCGCCCATCCCGACCTGGTCCCGATCGCGATGGCCTCCTTCGACGCGGTCCTCGGCGAACGCCCCCACCAGAAGGACCGCCTGCGCGAGGACGTGTCGGTGACCGCGGCCGAGCTGATCGCGATCGACTCCCTCGATGCCAGGCCCACCTACCAGGGTCTGGTGGGCGCGGTCCAGGTCGGCATCCGCTACATCGAGGCGTGGCTCCGTGGCCTCGGCGCGGTCGCCATCTTCAACCTGATGGAGGACGCGGCGACGGCGGAGATCTCCCGCTCCCAGATCTGGCAGTGGATCAACGCGGGAGTCGTCTTCGAGAACGGGGAGACGGCCACCGCCGGGCTGGCCCGCGAGATCGCCTCGGCGGAACTGGCGGCGATCCGCGCGGAGATCGGCGAGGAGGCGTTCACCACGGGCAAGTGGCAGCAGGCCCACGACCTGCTGCTGACAGTGGCGCTGGACGAGACGTACGAGGACTTCCTGACCCTGCCGGCGTACGAACAACTGCGGGGCTGAGCCGCGTCTTCACGACACCTTCACGGGGTATCGTCCCCCCGCCATCACTCACTGGGGGGGGGACGCATGAAGCGGTGGGCGAACGAAGGCCCGAACGGCCCGCGCCCGATGACACCTGCCCTGCGGGTGGAGATCAGATCGGATCTCAACCATGCGCGGGGGCGGATGATCTACGGGGTCGTACTGGCCGCCCTGGGTGTCGGGGTGAACATCTGGACGTTCACGAACGGCATCGGCCATATCGCGGTCCTCGTCGGCGGCCTCGCCCTCGGCCCCCTGGTGTTCCTGGGCGGCTACGTCTCGGACCTGCGGATACGGCGGTATCTGCGCAAGCACGATGTCTCGATCGACGCGTGAAGGGCCGACGCCCCCGATCTCACTTGGTGCCCGCCTTCCACGCCGCGGCGGGGAACGCGCACGTCGCCCCCGCGTGCTCGGCGGGCAGCAGGCGGACCTGGGAGGCGGGGACTTTGAAGGCCGCTTCGGTGCCCTCGTTCCACAGGGCCGCCTCTCCCCCGGTGACACCGAACGACAGAAGAGGGCGGGCCGGGTCGAGTTCGCCGTCCTGGACGTTCAACTCGGCCTTGGGGACGGTCGGTTCGACGCAGGTCCAGGCCGGTTCGACGCCGAAGTACGACGGTGGGCGCGTCCGCTGCGCCGCCGCCGACTTCACCTCGTCGACCGCCGCGCCGGCCGACTCCAGTGCCAGCAGGCTCACCTGAGCGGCCACCAGGAGTTGCGCGGCCACGTACAGCGGGGCGTTCAACTGCTCGCCGGGACGCAGAAAGGTGGCGTGGACGTGCTTGGCCATCCCCCAGAGGGCCGGCACGACCAACGCCACGCTCAGGAAGCTCAGCAGCTTCAGCGCGGAGGCGGTCTGCCAGATGCCGGGGACGTCCAAGTCCCCCCGCTTCAGGCCCAGTTCCGTCGCGTAGATCGCGTGCAGCACCGATCCTGACGCCACGGTGAACGACGCGACGAGCGTGAGCGTCACCGGCGCCGCCCAGGCCAGCCACTCGCCCCAGGTCCACTGGCGCACCAGCAGCCAGATGCCGGTGATGGTGACCAGCACCGCCGCGAACGCCAGCATCTGCAACGGGGTCCAGCCTTCGCCGCCCGGCCCGATGGGGGCGAGTGCGAGCACGAGAAGGAAGCCCGACGCCAGAAAGGTGGCGAAGACACCGAGCGCGCGTCCGCCGGACTGGAACATCAGGCTGCCGACGCGCAGGGCCACCACGAAGCACACGGCGGCGAACACCACCCACAGCCAGGTGCGGAAGCCCGACTGCTGCCTCGCGACCACCGCGCAGAACGCCATCGCCGCCAGCCAGGCGAAGAGCCTGTACGTCCAGCGCTGCCGGTCCTCCTCGCGGCGCGGCACGATGTGGGCGCGCTCCTTCCCGTGCAGCGCGCGTACGTCGGAGCCGGTGCCCGCGGGGGCGCCGCCGCCCGGCAGGGTCATCCGGGACAGCCGTCTGGCCTCCGAAGCCGTACCGGTGACGAGCATGCCGGTGTCGTAGCGCCCTCGCCGCTCCCTGTACCGGGCGCGCGCCAGGGTCAGCCGCCGGCGGAGCCGCCCGGGGACGGTGAGCGGGCGGGGCGCCGGGGCGGGTGCGGGGCGATGGGTGACCGTGTGGACCAGCCACTCGGTCAGCTCCTCACGGTCCCGCTCGACCAGTTCGCAACGGCGTACGTGCATCTCCAGCCGCGCGGCCTTCGCCAGCCGCTCCACGCGCCAGGCCGCCGCGCGCTCGGTCCTTCGGTTGCGCGCGCCGAACAGCCGGACCTCCACGACATAGAGCCGCGAGCCCGGCACCGGGCGCAGTACGCCGGCGGATATCCCCTCGCCCCGTACGGAACTGTCGACCAGGGGCCACCCTCGTTGCTCGAACTCCCGCTCCGCCTGGTCCCAGTCGCGCTGCCGCCCTCTGACCTCGACCAGGGCCAGCACCCGTTGGTCGTACCGCACACCCCGCACCCGAATCCCCCGATGAGTTCTGGTCGGCGGTGGGGTCTACCCCACATGGACACCCCTACCGATACACGATTTCCCGACCACGGACCCGTCTGTCGCAGCATCGCCGGGCTGCTCGACGGAATTGACGAGAAGCATCTCGCGTCGCCCACGCCCTGCCCGGAGTACAGCGTGCGTGAACTGCTCGCGCATCTGGTCGGGCTGACCCTCGCCTTCCGGGACGCCGGCAAGAAGGAGCTGGGGGTGACGACCGACTCGTCGCCGAGCGAGGCGCTGCCCCAACTGCCGGACGGCTGGCGGGCCGCGCTGCTCACACAGATGGACGGGCTCGTCGAGGTCTGGCGGTCGCCCGACGCCTGGCAGGGCTTCACCCGGGCCGGCGGGGTGGATCTGCCGGGCGAGGTCGCGGGGGTCGTCGCGCTGAACGAGCTGGTGGTGCACGGCTGGGATCTGGCGCGCAGCACCGGCCAGGCGTACGAGGTCGACCGGGCGAGCCTGGAGGCGACGCTCTCCTTCCTCGAACCGGCGGCGGCGAGCGCGGAGTCGGGCGACGGACCCGAGGGCCTGTTCGGCCCTCCGGTCCGCCTCCCGGACGGCGCGCCACTGCTCGACCGGGTGATCGGCCTGAGCGGCCGCCGACCGGACTGGCAGCCGGGGCGGTAGTTCGGGGACCGGCCCGGGGTGGGCGCGTCGCCGGGGAGCGCGCCCACCCCGGGTGTCCTGGGCCGTGTCGTCGAAGTAGCGCCGTCCGCCTGCAAGGCGGGGCCCGCGGCGTCTGGTGCGGTGCATCGCAAGGCGGAGGATCGTGCTCGTACTGGACGTACTCGCACGACTCCGACA
>NZ_JBHXRX010000061.1:12341-52448 GCF_042714995.1 Streptomyces sp. NPDC058665 | reverse complement strand
GGCCCTGCCTCCATGCGCGCACAACGAGAAGATCACCCCGACAGGAAACCTGTTCGACCCGCACGTTCCCTGACCGGTTGAGATACGGCTACTCACCAAGTTCACCTGGACCGGCCGGATGAAGCGGCTGACCACCACCCCTTCCGTGCCAACCGTGACGCTCAGCCGGGCCAACTCAGCCGCTCAGTCTCACCGACTGTGACTTTGTGCGGCAGTTGGCGGGATTCGCCATCTCCCGTGCTCAGCTGTAGGCGCCCCCGCCTGGGGCCGGCCGGTGGTGGTGCGGGTGCGGATGGAGCAGAGATCCATGGAGGGGTCGCGCTGGTGGGCGATGCGGATCGAGTCGCGCAGGGCCTTCCCGCAGCCCCGGGCGGCTGGGGGAAGGCCCTGTGGTGTGAGGAGCGGGGCCGGTCCTTGGCTGTGTGCTTTCACGGCAACGTGCCGCCCGGGTCGTGCTGCCAAGTCAGTCGGCCGCGCGGTCCATCAGGTGGGTGAGGTCCGGGATGACGCCATGGGTGGCGTGCGCGAGAGAGCCAGACTCTGTGGGACCTCCGCTGTAGCCGACAACCGGCATCCCTGCGGCGAGGGCGGCGTCCACGCCCGCTGGGCTGTCCTCGATGACGAGGCAGTGGGCAGGGGGGCAGTTTTGGCTGCGGGCGGCATGGAGGAAGAGGTCCGGAGCGGGTTTGCCGAGGGGGACATCATCGGCGCTGAACACGCGGCCGGTAAACCGTTCGAGGAGCCCGGTGGCGGACAGGGAGTGTTCGATGCGCTCGTGGCTGCCGCTGGAGGCGACACAGTAAGGGAGTTGACGGAGATCGAGGAAGGCCAGCAGGTCCTGGACGCCGGGCATGGTGCGCGGCCGGGCGGCGAATGCGTCGCGGACCCTGCTGCGGTAGGTGTCGAGCCATTCCGGACCGATGGAAACGGTGGCGTGGGCGCGGACCTGCTCGTACAGGTAGGACTCGGGGCGGCCGAGGAAGCGCTGTCGTACCTGCGCGGGGGTGAGGGACCAGCCGGCCTCTGTCACCAGTTCCGCCACGACTGCAGGGCCTATGCGTTCGGTGTCGACCAGGACGCCGTCGCAGTCGAAGATGACAAGTCGGGTGTCGCGCAGGGCATCGGGCAGGCAGGTGTTCACAGTGGCCTCGCTGTTGCGGGAGGGGTGCCGGGGCCGCCGTAAGAAGGGGAGCGGCCTGCTTCTGCTGCCTGCCGTCAGCGGGCAGGCGGCAGAAGCGGGAGGGGCGACGGGGCAGGCGCGCTGCCGCCAGTTCTGGTTCCGGGTGTCAGCCCGGTGTCTGGCCGTCGTGATCGCGGGTGAGCAGGGCGGCCAGTTCTTCCAGGGCCGCTTCCGCGCCGTCTCCTTCGGCGGCGAGCACCACCGAGTCGCCGTGGCCGGCTCCCAGCCCCATCACGGACAGGAGACTGCGTGCGTCGACGGGGCCCCTGTCGTCGCGGGCAATGGTCACCGTGACCGGTTGCCGGACGGCAGTCTGGACGAAGAGAGTCGCGGGCCGGGCATGCAACCCGCTGCGAGACCCGATGACGACGACACGCTGGGGCATGGCGGAAGCTCCTTTGGCTGATGTGTCTGAAGGGTTGATGGGGGTTGAGTGGGACGGGGCCGCGTGACCGTGCTGGGCCCGTCCCCCGACGACGCGGCCGTTCACGGCCGGGCGGCTGCCAGGGATGCCTGGGCCGCTGCCACGACGGCGTCCGCGGTCATCCCCATCGCGGTCATCGCCTGCGCCGCCGGGGCGGAGGTGCCGAAGCCGTCGATGGTCACGGTACGGCCGTGCTCACCGAGCAGGTCGTGCCAGCCGAAAGCGGCCCCAGCCTCGACGACGACGCGAGCACGCACAGTCGGCGGGACCACCGACTCCCGATAGGCGACTTCCTGCTCGGCGAACCACTCCTTGCACGGAACGGAAACGACCCTGGCCGCCACGCCCTGCTGGGCGAGGGCTTGCCTGGCCTCCAGAGCGAGTGTCACCTCGCTGCCGCTGGCCAGAAGCACCACGTCCGGGGTGGCGTCGTCGGCCACCACGTAGGCACCGCGGGCCACTCCGTCACGGACCTCGTCGGCCGGTGTCGGCAGCACGGGCAGCGGCTGGCGGGCCAGTACGAGTCCGACCGGCCCTGAGCGGCCGAGTGCGCTCAGCCAGGCGGCGGCGGTCTCCGTGGCGTCGGCCGGGCGGACGACCGACAGGCCCGGCATGGCTCGCAGCGCGGCGAGGTGTTCGATTGGCTGGTGGGTGGGGCCGTCCGCGCCGAGGGCCACGGAGTCGTGCGTCCAGACGTGCACCACCGGCAGGTTCATGAGGGCGGCGAGGCGCAGGGAGGGCCGCTGGTAGTCGCTGAACACCAGGAAGGTGCCGGCGAACGGGGTGTCGTAGCCGATGAGGGCGATGCCGTTCATCGCGGCGGCCATCGCGTGCTCTCGTACGCCCCAGTGGATGTTGCGGCCCGCGAGGCCCTGCCCGCTGTCCTCATCGGCCGGGAGGAACGAACCGCCCGAGGTGATGGTCGTACGGTTGCTGTCGCCGAGGTCGGCCGAGCCGCCCCACATCCGCGGCAGTCGTGCGGCCAGCGACTGGATGACCTTCCCGGAGGCGTCACGCGGCGCGATGGCGGTTCCCGGTTCGAACGCCGGGAGCATGTCGGCTGTGGTGGTCGCGTCGAGGGGTCGGACGGCATGTGCGCGCGCCAGGGCACGTTCGGGGTACGCCGCTTCCCATGCGGCCAGTGCCGCGTCCCAGGTGCGATGCAGTTCGGCTCCTCGGGCGAGGGCGCGCCTGGTGTGCTGGAGGACCGCTGCCGGAACGGTGAATGGCTCGTCCGTGACGCCCAACTCCGCCTTCACCGCGGCCGCTTCGGCCGCGCCCAAGGGGGCTCCGTGCGAGGCTGCCGTGTTGACCGCGTTCGGGGCCGGGAAGGCTATCTGTGACTTCAGGGCGATGAGGCTGGGCCGGCCGGTGTGCGCGCGGGCCGTGCTCAGCGCGGCGTCGAGCGCGTCGGCGTCCACGTCGCCGTCGGCTGCAAGGCCGACCGTCTGGACGAACCAGCCCTGGGCGGCGAAGCGGGCGGGGATGTCCTCACGGGTCGTCAGGTCGGTGGAGCCCTCGATCTGGATGCTGTTGTCGTCCCAGATCACCACGAGGTTGTCCAGGCGATGACGCCCCGCCAGCGCCCCGGCCTCGTAGGAGATTCCCTCCTGGAGGTCACCGTCGGAGCACAGCGACCATACGGTGCGGGCGGGAACGCCGTCCGCCGCCGGGTCGGTTCCGGCCAGTCGGCCCTCGTCACGCCTGAGGGCCATGGCCATGCCGACCGCAGTGGCAACTCCCTGGCCGAGCGGCCCAGTTGTGGTCTCCACACCTGCGGTGTGTCCGTACTCCGGATGCCCCGGCGTCAGGGAGTCGAGCTGCCGGAAGCGGCGCAGGTCGTCGAGTTCGAGGCCGTAGCCGGTGAGGTAGAGCTGCGTGTACTGGAGGATGCTCGCGTGCCCGCACGAGAGCACGAACCGGTCGCGGCCCTCCCATGCGGCGTCCGCGGGATCGTGCCGGATGTGGCGCTGGAACAGCAGGTGGGCGACGGGGGCCAGCGCCAGCGCGGTGCCGGGATGGCCGGAGCCGGCCGCCTCGACCGCGTCCACCGCCAGCGCTCGTGCCACGGAAATGGCCCGCTCGTCCGTCCCGTCGAGTACGCCCGGGGCCCCGCCGCGGGAGCGCGTGGCCGTCTGCCTTGTTGCGGAGGTCACTCAGACTCCTAGAGATTATGACGTCATGATGACTTCGGAAACGTAGCCGATACCTCCGCGCAAGCGCCAGGGGTGCGAATCCGGTAGGTCCGTGCACTTCATCGGGCGGTCGCAGGGAAGCTTTCGCTCAACCCTTGATCACCTTTCGCTTCGGTCGCGGCTATTGACGCTTTCGACGACCTGTAGTCATCATGACGTCTCGATGACACATGAGCTCGATGAGGAGATCACGGATGGCCGGCCACAAGTACGCACAGGTGCGTGACCATCTCCTGCGCCGTGTCCGTGAACTGTCCGTGGGCGAACAGCTGCCCGCCGAGGGCGTGCTGTGCACGGAGTACGACGTGAGCCGCATCACACTGCGCCGCGCCGTGGACGAGCTGATCCAGGACGGCTATCTCGTCCGCGAGCACGGCCGCGGCACCTTCGTGACCCGCCCGCGCTACAACCTGAAGCACCGCGAGCGGTTCGTGAACGAGGTGACCGGCTTCTACACCCAGCTGGTCCGCCAGGGCCAGGCCGTCACCTCCGAGGTGCTCGCCCAGGAGAGCGTGCGGGCCGGGACACGGCTGGCGGCCGCGCTCGACATCAGCCCCGCCGCGTCGGTCATCCGGCTGGAGCGGCTGCGCCGGGTCAACGGAGTCGTGCATCACCTGGCCGAGTCGTACGTGGAACAGGACCGGTTCCCGGATGTCCTCAAGGCCGACTTCACCGCCGCGTCTCTGTACGCCCACCTGCGTGCTCACCACGACGTGCTGCTCGCTCGCAACGAGATCGTCGTCGGCCTGCACCTGTGCGACGAGCGCGAGGCGGCCCTGCTGGGCGTGGCCGAGAAGTCCGCCTTACTGCTAGCCACGTCACGCGTCTTCGAACCGGGCCAGAAACCGGTCATCTACGGCACCTCGAAGTTCCTTCCCGAGACCGCGGAGCTTTCCTTCGACATCGTCGCCGACGTCGAGCGACCGCCGGGATCGGCCTTGAGAACCATGCGGAGTTGAACATGCTCAGTGATTTCCTGACCGCAGACAGAATCGACTTCTGCCAGTCCAAGCTGACCTGGCAGCAGGCGGTGGCACGGGTCGCTCAGCCGCTGCTCGACGCGGGCGACATCACCTCCGGCTACGTCCAGGCCATGCTGGACTCCATCGCGGCCGGCGGAACCTACATCAACCTGGGCCACGGCATCGCCCTGGCCCACGCGCGGCCCGAGAGCGGGGCGGTGCGCACCGCCATCTCCATGTTGCGGCTGCGCGAGCCCGCTCCGTTGCTGGGCCAGCCGCAGCACGCCGTCGACCTGTATTTCTGCTTCGCGGCCGTCGACGCCGACGCGCACATGAGTGCCATGGCATCACTGGCCCGCATCCTGTCGGACGCCCAGACCCGTCAAGCCCTGCGCGACGCGGCCTCCGCACCCGAAGTCGTCAAGTTGATCACTGAGTTCGAGGAGTCCCAATGAAGTTCCTGGCCATGTGCAGCACCGGGCTCGGCAGCAGTTTCATGGTGCGCATGAACATCGAGACCATCGTCGGTGAACTGGGGCTCCAGGACGTCACGGTGGAGCATTCCGACATCAGCTCCGCCGGGTCGGACAGCGCCGACGTGTTCTTCGTCGCGAAGGACCTGGAGGACGCCACCCAGGGACTGGGCGACGTGGTCGTCCTGAACAGCATCATCGACATGGACGAACTGCGCGAGGCCGTGAAGTCCGCAGCCGTCCGCCACGGCCTCATCTGACCCGGGCGGGGCCCGCTCACTCGCCCGGCCCCGCACTTCGACCGCACCCGCAAGTTCCTCGAAGTGCACTCCGCACTCCGGCAGGCGGCTCCCCGTGCGCCGCCCGTCCGGCAGCCCGCTCGACGTCCTCCCCCTTCGCGACGTCGATCACCGGCCGCACCGCTTGGTCCGGCTGAGCGCGCACCCTCCTGCCGCTCAGTCCCACACCCCCTCCCCATGATCACGGCTTCGCCGTGCCCGAAGAGAGGCGTTGTCCGTGAACAGCGTTCTGCAAGATCTCCTCGACATCTTCCGTCAGCCGTCCGTCATCATCGGCCTGATCGCCCTGCTGGGCCTTCTGCTGCAACGCAAGTCCGCCTCCGACACCATCAAGGGGACGATCAAGGCGTTCGTCGGCTTCCTCGTCCTGGCGGCGGGCGCCGGAGTGGTCTCCGCCGCGCTGACCCCGTTCGGCGAGATGTTCCAGCACGCCTTCGGGGTGCAGGGCGTCGTACCCAACAACGAGGCCATCGTCGGCAAGGTCCTCACCGACTACGGCTCGCAGGCCGCGCTGATCTTCTTTTTCGGCATGATCGTGAACGTCCTCCTGGCACGCTTCACCCGGTTCAAGTTCATCTACATGTCCGGGCACGTCGCGCTGTACCTGGCGGCGATGATCGCCGTGATCCTCATCGCCAACGGCTTCAGCTCCTGGCAGGCCATCCTCTGGGGCGCGATCGCCCAGGGCCTGATCACCACGCTCTCCCCCGCACTCGTACAGCCCTGGATGCGCAGGGCCACCAAGACCGACAACGTCGCACTCGGCCACACCGGCAACTTCGGCATAGCCACCAGCGGCCTCGTCGGGAAACTCTTCGGCAACCCCGAGCAGTCCACCGAGGACCTGAAGATCCCCAAGGGGCTCGGTTTCCTGCGCGACACCACCGTCGTCATCGCCAGCTCCATGGGCGTCATCTACCTGCTCGTCACCCTGGTGGCCGGCCCCGGTTACGTCGAGAGCAAGCTCAGCAACGGCCAGTGGTATGTGTTGTGGGCCGTCATGCAGGCCGGCCAATTCGCCGCCGGCGTGTTCATCATCCTGGCCGGCGTCCGCGTCGTCCTCGCCGAGATCATCCCCGCCTTCAAGGGCATCTCCGAAAAGCTGGTCCCCAACGCCCGCCCCGCTCTCGACGTCCCCATCGTCTTCACCTTCGCCCCGAACGCCGTACTGATCGGCTTCCTGTCCAGCTTCGTCGGCGGACTCATCGGCATGGGAATCCTCGTCGCCGTCGGAGGGACGATCATCATCCCCGGCATCGTGGCCCACTTCATGACCGGCGCCGCATCCGGCGTCATCGGCAACGCGACCGGCGGACGACGCGGCGCGGTCCTCGGCGCCATGACCAACGGCCTCATGATCACTTTCCTCCCGCTGCTCGTCCTTCCTTTCCTCGGCGACGTCGGACTGCAGAACTCGACCTTCTCCGACGCCGACTTCGGCGTCTCCGGCCTCCTCATCGGCGGCGCCGTCCAGATCAGCCACGCAGCTGTCATCGGCCTGATCATCTGCTCACTGGCCGCCGTCTTCATCGGCAGCACCCTCACCACCCGCCGGGAAGCCGCCAAGGAAGCCACCACGACCGAGGAGGAGCCTCAGCCCGCAGCCTGAGCTCACCTGTCCGGCGCGGCGCGGCCCAGCTCTATGCCGGGCCGCGCCGTTTCGCGCGCGGACGCCCGCGGTCCCTGCCAAGTCCGGCCCCAGGTGTGGTGTGGGATCCCGGCAACGTGGACACAGAGACGGGGAGCCTCTGCCGTGCCTCACATGACCGTCTTCGCCAGAAACCAGTGGTGCTCGGCAAAAGCAGTCAGTCAGCCAGGCCGCTGTCGACGCACCCGACGAGATCGGCACCATAGCCTTGTACTTCACCGAGGTCCCGCTGCCCGCCACCGGCACCTGGAATACACCGGGCAAGGGCGGCGCCCAAGCCGACATCGTCTTGTGGATGAGGTACACAGGCGTGATCCGTCGTTGGAGGCGATCGTGACGCGCATCGCTGGTCCCGGTCGCCAGGCGCGGGAACCCGGTCGGCCGACTGGCTGGGTCATACAGAAGCTGAGCGGCGACCGTGGGAACTTCCTGCCCGCCCCGACTGTGAGCGGGCCCCGACCGGAGCACTTGTGCTGTCCCTGACGGGCGCCTTGTGGTAAGAAGCCGTATCTCAACCGAACATGATCGCTTGATTCCTGCTGGTCATGCATGGTCTCGGTCGGGGGGAGGGAGACATCGGGCGTTCTGTTTCCGCTTGTTCGTCGAGGGATGCGCGATGGCGTCGATGCTGGGGTTGCTGGAAGCGCGGGAGGTGTCTGCCCGCGAGCGGGTGGATGTGCTGCGGGAGGAGGCGGCCCGTGCGGCTGCGGCCTTGGAGGCCGGCGAGATTGAGCTGGACCGGCGGGTGATCGCACGCGAGGAGCTCGTGGACGCTCTGGCCGCGTCCGCCGCCGAGATCACTGCCGCGACGGAGGCCGAGGGCGAGGGAGGAACGGTGCTCACCCCCGTTTCCGTGCCTGCGTCCGCGTCGGTTCCGGGGGCGGTGGTGCCGCACTGGCGAGAGGCGCTTGAGGTGTCGGTGCTCTCGCCGGACAATCAGCGGATCTTGAATGTGCTGCAGGACCGGCCGGCTCTGGAACCCTTGCGGGCCAAGGACATTGCGGCCGTGATGGGCATCGACGCGGCGGTGGCGGCGAAGGTCGAGGGGGTGCGCTCGAAGGCGAAACGCCTGGCCGAGCGGGGCTGGTTGCTCCAGGAGGCGTCGGGGGCGTTCAGCGCCGGCCGCAGGCGTGTGGCCGTGCCAGGCGGCGGCCCATCCGCGTGATCAAAAGCTCGGTCTCGCTGTGCTGGCGAAGGGCAGCGACCAGTTGATCGAGCGCAGCACGGGCGTCCTCGATTTCCCCTCGGCAATGTCAGCCGAGGGTAGGAAGTGCAAAGGGGACGTCTCCAGGGCCGCCCGCAGCTGTCGGCGCATCCACGTGACGGGGAAGCCCGGGGGCTTGGGCAGGTACTTCTCCTGTGCCTGGTGCAGGCTCCACGCGGTGCTCGGCCGCGTCGGTGTTACTGGCCTCGCCCACCAAATACTCGCAAAAAAGGGAAATCGCATAGCACTCCCATTACGGGATGCAGCCGGTCTCCCATCAGCAGGACGTCGCTGTCGCGGACGACCACGGCGATGGCAACGCGCAGTGCTTGCACGCCTGGCGGCATCGCCGACGCTGGTGCCAGCTCCTTCACAAGAAGCAGAGCGAAGCGCTTCCTCGCTGCTTCGGGGGCCTGCTTGTCGGCGCCTTGGCGCCATGAATGTCCCGCCAAGGCGCCGCACCCGCGTAATCAACAGAGCGTCTGACCAGCAACTCGACGTGACTGACGATCCATCAGAACGAGCGTCAAATGAGCGTCAAGATACCCCTGAGAGCGTCATTTCAGCGTCAAGATATCGCCCGTAACGCCCACAGCGCACATAACGCACATCACCCAAACCTGCAGGTCAAGCACCCTTTGCGATGGGTTCTATGATCGCCACGCACTCCACATGGTGCGTCATCGGGAACATGTCGACGGCCGTTCCGGAGGGCAGTTCCGCCCACCACCCGGGAATCACGATCCGTTGACGACGGTGACGACAGCCATTTGGGCGGCGACGCCGGATGCTCGCCGGGGCGACGTTGACCGAGCACCCACCCTGGCAGCCTCCTCCCGGTATCCATGCACGGCGGTGACGAATGCGTCTCGCTCCTCCCAGAACCCGGAGCCACCGCTCCTCACTGGCCAACCACTCCCAGCACACTGAGAGGGCGGTTCGTGAGTCTTCAATGGGTTCTGTCGTCGCCAGATGGTGTGGGGTCGGGTGGGAACCTACTGGTCTGCTCCCGGTGGTCTGCTGGGGTGGCGGGGCGGGTGAACGCACGTCGTACCCGAGTGATTTGTCCGATTGACAGTGTCGTTGATCGAGCCGGTGATCACGGCTTCGAAGGGCCGGCACTGGAACAACAGGGCCTCCTGGTACTCATGGCGTCGCAACCCCGAGCCACCAAGAGGTCTTGTTCTCATGCAGCCACCCGGCCAAGATCACCCGCCCATACACCCTGTTCGATCAGAACCGTCGCCATGATCGATACAGATACGGCTTCTTACAACAAATGAAAGACCCCAGGGCTCATGAGCGTCGTCGGTACGTTTCATGGCCGAAGGACGGCGGCGGTCCCGTCGGCACGGGGGTCGCTGGCCGCGTCGACCACACCCGCGCGCAGCCTCGCCGTCTGTACATGGCCCGCCTCGTCGTGCGGCCCCGCCAGCTCGGCCACCGCCAGCCCCAGCCGGTGCGCGGTGTCGGCCAGATTCGGCGCGTCCGGTACGCCGGGTTCGAGGACGAGGGTGGGGAGCGGGCGGCCCAGATCACGGGAGCCGATGACCCATCGGGGCCGGGCCAGCAGCGCGTGGGGGTCGGGTGCGTCAACGAGTTCGGGCCCCACCTGGGAGAGGATCCACGCCTGGGCGCGACCTCCCTGGCAGCCGAGCGCCACCACACGGTCGGGGCCCGTGGCGAGTGCCGGACACAGAGTGTGCGGGGGCCGTGCCCCGGGGCGCAGCACTCCGGGGTGCGCGGCGTCGAGGCTGAAGGCCGAGCCCCGGTTGTGCAGCACCACGCCGGTGGTGGGTTCGGCGATGCCGGATCCGAAGCTTTGGAACACGCTCTGGATGAGGGTGACGGCGTTGCCCTCGTCGTCCACGGCGGTGACGGCCACGGTGTCTCCGGCCGGTCTGGGCCCGGAGGGCAGCGCGGCACTCTCCCGGTGCTCGCGCAGTAGCAGGCCGTCGAGGTCCACGGCCCCGGACCGGGGGTCGCCGAGCAGTGTGTCGCGGCGGAGTTCCGCGCCGCGCGCGGCGGTGAGCCGATCGGCGTCGGAGCCGAGTACGGCGAGCAGCGCGGGGCCCTGGGTGGGAGGCGGTGCCGCCCACCAGGTGACACCGTCCCGGGTCAGGCTCAGGGCTTCGGTGTCTTCCGCCCGGTGCCCGGCGAAGTCCGCGAGGTCGAGCGGGCAGCCGCGTGCGCGCAGACCCGCCACGAGGCGTTGGGCGGTCGGTCCGGTGTAGAAGTGCCGCCAGTCCTCGGAGAGTTCGTCCAGGGTCGCCGCCAGGGCGGCCTGGACCAGGGGTGCGCCGAAGCGTAGCGGCTCGCCCTTCTTGTCCATGAGCAGTGTTGACAGGCCCGGGTCGGCCCGTACGACGTCGATCCGGTTCCGGATCGCTCGCGCGAGGCCCTTACTGACGGTGACTCCGTCCCGGGCCAGGGCCACGGCCGGGGCCAGCGCCCGGCCGAGGGGCAGCCGCGCACCGAGCCGGGCCAGCTCTGCCCAGCCGGCCACCACTCCGGGGACGGTCACGGTGTGCGGGCCACCCGCGGGCATCCGCGGCCCAAGGGTCCTCAGCAGGTCCGGGTCGGCCGCCGCCGCGGCGGCTCCTGCCGAGACCACGGCGCGCACGGTGCCACTCGCCGCGTCGCGGACCAGGGCGACGAGGTCACCGCCGATGGAGCACTGGTGGGGGTAGGCCACGGTCAGTGCGGCGGCCGCGGCGAGTGCCGCGTCGACCACGCCTCCGCCCTCGGCAGCCACCTGGCGGGCCGCCGTGACGCCGGCGGGGTGCGGGGCGGCGATCGCGATCGTGGCCACGGTCAGTCCCGGGTGGTGAGGACGGCGCGGGCGAAAGCCCCGTCGGCGCCGACCAGCTTGGCGGGCAGGCATGCCAGGTCGTACTCGCCGGCGGGCACCGCGTCCAGGTCGGCGTTCTCCAGGATGAGCACGCCGGCGCCCAGCAGAGCGTGGTGGACGTCCCAGGTGTCGGTGCGGTGGTGGCTCTCTATGGTGAGGTAGTCGATGCCGATGAGCTCCACCTCCTGGGCGATCAACCAGTTGGCGGCTTCCGGTGACAGTCCCACCCACCGCGGGGCGCGCTCGGACTCCTTGAGCGGCCCGCCCGAGTTGGAGGTCTTCAGCAGGACACGCCGGTGCCCGGCGGCCCCGCTCTTCTCCAGGTGACATGGCTCCACGTCGCCGTCGACATGGGTGAGGTCGACGACCAGGGCCGGTCCCAGGAGGGAGTCCAACGACACCTCGTCGATCGGGGTCGCGCCGTCGCGGAAGTGCGCGGGGGCGTCGACATGCGTGCCGGTGTGGGCGCCGAGCCGCCACCGGGTCACGTTGGAGGCGTCGCCGTCGGCGAGGGACTCGACGATCTCGACCTCGGGTTTGCGTCCCCAGTGAAGCATCTCGGGATGGATGGGCAGCGTGATGTCGTAGATAGTCATGCGGTCGCTCCAGGACGGTGGGTGGGGTCGGGCCATGGCTCGCGGACGGCGGCGGCCACGGCGCGGGCGGTGGTGAGCAGGCAGCGGTCGAACTCCGCGCCACCGTGTTCGGCTCGGGCGTCGGCCACGTCGCGGCCCCATACGCCGGTCTCGCTGACCTGGTCCATGCGGTAGTCCCAGAAGGAGTCCATGTCTATGTGCGAGGTGGCCTTCTCCATCCGCACCAGTTCGGGCCGAAGGTGGAGCATGACCGAGGTCTCGAAGAAGTTCGCGTGCATCAGAGCCCGGCCGTATTGGACGTGGCCGTCGACCTCGGGGCCGGGGTACATCGTGACGTAGCCCAAGGCACGTACGCGTGCGTCGCGGTGCCGCACACGCAGCTTCTCCGCCGACACGTCGAGCGCCCCGTTGTTCCAGATGTGACCGTTGAGCAGGATGAACTGCCTTATCCCGGAGGCGTGGAGGGAGTCGATGACGTCCTCCACGACGGCGATCATCGTCTCGGGCCGGAGCGCGACCGTACCGCCGAAGTCGCCGTGCGAGGCGGACACGCCGAAGCTGAGCGGCGGCACGACCGGTACGCCGGTCAACGCCGAGACGCCACGGGCGACTTCCTCGCAGATGAGGGTGTCCACGGCGAGTGGCAGGTGCGGACCGTGCTGCTCCGTGGCCCCGACGGGGATGATCACGGCGTTCAGTGCGGTTGCGGTGCTCTCCGCCTCCTCCCAGGTCAACTCCTCCCACAGGACAGGGGAGCCGGTGCCGCCCAGTTCCGCGGCGAGGGGGGCGATGTCGAGCCCGGTGGCCACGGGCGGTGCGGAGGGAACGGGGGTTTCGCGGGGCATGATGTTTCCTTCTTCGCTCTGGCCGGAGTTCACCACGCGCGCCGGCTCTTCTCCGGCAGCAGGTCGAGGGCCGTCATCGGGACGACCTCGTCGTCATCGGGCGTGGTGACCCAGACGGTGGCGTCCGGGCTGTAGTCGCTGATGAGTTCGCGGCACACGCCGCACGGGGCGATGACGCGGAACCGGCCCGCGGGTTTGATCTGGACGGAGACGACGGAGACGACAGTCAGCGGCTCGCCGCCCGGGCATGCCCCACGCGCGGTTCCCAGGGCGACGCCCTCGGCGCAGACGGAGCTGCGCCGACAGGATCCTTCGACGTGGACGCCGGTGTGCACGGCTCCGTCGGCGGTGCGCAGCGCCGTGGCGACCTCGTGCCGGCCGTCGCGCCAGAGGCGGCCCAGCACCTCCTGCGCGACCGTGAGCAGTTCGGCGTCCGGCCCGCTCATGGAAGGGGGTACGGCGACGAACGCCGCGGACACGGCGGGCGCCGGTTCCGGTGTCCGTGCCTGCGGGGCGGCGCCCGAGCCGGCGCCGGTGTCGCCGGCGCTCATGCGGAG
Organism: Streptomyces sp. NPDC058665; assembly: GCF_042714995.1. Taxonomy (NCBI): domain Bacteria; kingdom Bacillati; phylum Actinomycetota; class Actinomycetes; order Kitasatosporales; family Streptomycetaceae; genus Streptomyces; species Streptomyces sp. NPDC058665. The sequence goes on along the minus strand of NZ_JBHXRX010000061.1, from coordinate 39,214 downwards.
ATCCCCAGCAGCCGGGCCATGTTGCCGCCCTCGACGAGAGCTCGGTCCTTGTCGTCCGGTACCGCCTTGGCGATCTTCATACGCTCCAGGTCGAAGTCGGAGCCGGGCCACTCGCTGCCCATAAGGATCTTCTCCGGGCCCAGCCGCGCGTACGCTCGTTTGACGTCGCTCATCAGCGTCGCGGAGGTCTCCAGATACACATGGGGCTGCCGCTCGGCGACAATGATCGCCTCGGGCACGTTCCACACCGCTCCCATGTGGGCGATGATCGTCGGCACTTCCGGGTGGTCGCGGGCGATCTCCTCGATCGCCAGTGGGGCGCAGAACGAGTCGTCCAGGGCGTTGACCAGCACCATCAGGCCACGCCTCGCGCAGGCCTCGAACAGCGGGTCCAGCAGGCCGTGGTCGGCGACGTGGTAGCCGTGCAGGCTGGGATGCAGCTTGAGACCCACCAGGCCCGCGTCGGCCATCCGGTCGATCTCCTCGACCGCGTCGTCCGCCTGCGGCAACGCCTGCCCAAAACCGAAGAAGCGGTCCGGGTGGGCGGCGACGAGGGAGCCGATGAAGTCGTTCTCGATACGCTGGGCGAGGGAGCACACCATCGCCATGTCGACGTCGGCGGCATCCATCCGGTCGATGATCCGCCGGGGGTCGAACGGCGTATGCGTCGGCGGCGCCTCCCCCTTGCGTACCCCGGTGAGGTAGTCGGACCGTCCCCGGACGTCCTGGGTGGTGTTGTACGCGTCGATGATCACGAACGACCGGCCTCTCTGTTGGGCACCAAGGGTTTGTGGCAGCGCACGCTGCGTCGGGGGACGAACTCCGTCAGCTCGGGCATACGAGTGCGGCAGGTTTCGTCGGCGAAGGGGCAGCGGGTCTGGAACAGACATCCGTCCGGTGGGTTCGCCGGATCCGGCAGATCCCCCTCCAGGACCTGCCGTTCGCGCCGCCCGCTGGGGCGCAGCGACGGCACCGAGGACAGCAGAGCGGAGGAGTAGGGGTGGGCCGGGCCCGAGAAGAAGTCGTCCCGGGACGCGATCTCGACGATCTGCCCCAGGTACATGACGGCCACCCGGTCGGCGATGTGCCGTACGACGCCCAGGTCGTGGGAGATGAAGAGCATGGTCAGGCCGCGCTCACGCACCAGGTCCGACAGCAGATTCAGCACCTGCGCCTGGATGGAGACGTCCAGGGCGGAGACGGCCTCGTCGGCCACGACGAACCTGGGCGAGGAGGCGAGGGCCCGTGCGATGCCGATGCGCTGGCGCTGCCCGCCGGAGAACTCGTGGGGCCTGCGCGTGCCGGCCTCGCCGCCGAGGCCCACACGCTCCAGCAGTTCCGCCACCGTCCGGTCCGCCTCGGCACGGCTCGCGCCGCGGACCCGCAGCAGCGGCTCGGCGACGATGTCGGCGATTCTGCGCCGCGGGTTCAGCGAGCCGAACGGGTCCTGGAACACCATCTGCATGTCGGCCCGCGTGCGCCGCAGCCGGGTACCGCGCAGCGTGGTGATGTTCAGCCCGAGGAATTCGATGGTGCCCGCGGCGGGCTCGACGACCCGCAGCAGAGCCCGGCCCAGTGTGGACTTGCCGCAGCCGGACTCTCCGACCAGGCCCAGGGTCTCGCCCTCGATGATCTCCAGATCGACGTCGCGCAGGGCACGGACCTTGCCCCCGCCGACGCGGCCTCGGTACTCCACACGCAGTTTCTCCGCCCTGATGAGGGGAGTGCCCGGGCGCGCCGGGGGGACCGGCGAGGCGGGCCGGGGCGGTGACCAGTTCATGAGTTCCCCTCCGTGGCGGGTGACGGGGCCGGTTCCGGGCCCGCCCGGCGCGCCGCGTCGCGTTCGGGGGCGGGCAGGACACAGGCGTCGAGCTGGCCGGGGGCTCCGAAGCGCTGCTCCAGAAGGGGCTGTTGACGGCAGGCGTCCCGGGCGAAGGCACACCGGGACGCGAAGGCGCAGCCGCGGGGCCGGTCCATGCCGGTCAGCGGACTTCCGGGAATCGCGGGCAGCCGTTCGGCGACCGGTCCGTCGATCGGCGGCACCGAGCCCAGAAGTCCCATGGTGTACGGGTGTTGCGGGTTGAACAGCACGTCGTCGCGCCGCCCCTGCTCGACGATTCGGCCCGCGTACATGACGGCGACCCGGTCGGCGACCTCGGCTACCACCCCGAGGTCGTGTGTGATCAGCAGGACGGAGGTGCCGTGGGCGGCGCGCACCCGTTCCAGCACGGACAGCACCTGTGCCTGGATCGTCACGTCCAGCGCCGTGGTGGGTTCGTCCGCGATCAGTACGGCCGGGTCGTTGGCCAGCCCCATGGCGATCATCACGCGTTGGCGCATGCCGCCGGAGAGCTGGTGCGGGTAGGCGCGGGCGTTGCGGCGGGGGCCGGCGATGCCGACTTCACCGAGCAGTTCGACGGCCCGCTCCCTTGCCCGCTGTCGCGTGACCACGCGGTGGGTGCGGATCATCTCGCCGACCTGGGCACCCACCCGGTGCAGCGGGTTGAGGGCGGCGAGCGCGTCCTGGAAGACCACTGTGATGTCCTTGCCCCGGACCTCGCGCAGTTCGCGCTCGCCGGCCGTGACGAGATCGCGGCCGGCGAATCTCACCTCCCCGCTGATGTGTGTACGCGGGCCCCGGTTGAGGCCGACCAGGCTCATCGACAGGGCGGACTTGCCCGAGCCCGACTCACCGACCAGCGCCAGGATCTCCCCCCTCCTCAGGGTGAGGTCGACCCCGCCCACGGCCGGGAGCCGGCCCGCGGGAGTGTCGAAGCCGACTCGGAGGTCCCGGATCTCCAGCACGGGCGGCGGCTGCCCCTCGGGCGCGGGGCGGTCCTGGTCGGCGGGCGCGGTCACGGGGTGCCGCTCACTGCCACGGCCGCGGTGTGGATCAGGTCGGCCACCCGTTCCGCGTGCACCAGCGTCGTGTAGTGGCTGCCGGGCACGTTCGAGGTCGTGGCCTTCATCCGGGCGGCCATGTCCCGTTGAGCCTCAGGGCGCAGGGTGCGGTCGTCGTCGGCGACCAGGTACCAGCTGGGCAGGGTGCGCCAGGCCGGCTCTCCGGTCGGCTGCCTGAAGATGAGGTTCGCCGCGGGGCGTCCCTCGGCCTCGACGACGGCCCGGTGGCGGGGTGAGAGATCGGGACCTATCTCGGCCCAGAACTTCTCGTCCGGTTCGGACTTCCACTCGCCGTCGGGGCCGCGCCGCATGTACGCCGATATCTCAGCGGGCTCGTACCGTTCAACGATCCCGTTGACGGTCTCGCCCTTGGCGGGGCCGAACGCGGCGATGAAGACGAGGCCGCGGACGGCCTTGTGGTTACCCACGTTGGTGATGACCGCGCCCCCGTACGAGTGACCGGCGAGCAGTACCGGGCCCTGGAGCGACTCGACGGCGGCGGTGGTGTGCGCGACATCGTCCTGAAGCGAGGTCAGCGGATTGGTGACGGTGACGGTCCGGTGCCCCAGGGCGGCGAGCCGGGGCTCCACGTCGATCCAGGTGGTGGGGCGCCCTCCGGCGCCGTGGACCAGCACGATGTTCATGCGGCTCAGCCTTTCCCTGTTCGCGGGTCGAGGATCATGTACAGCAGGTCCACCGCGTAGTTGACGAGGGTGAACAGCAGGGCGATGGCGAGGGCCGCGCCCTGCACGACGGGGTAGTCGCGCTGAAGCACGCCCTGCACCAGGAGTTGGCCGACACCGCCGTAGGAGAAGACGGTCTCGGTGATCACGGAGCCGCCCAGGAGTGAGCCGAACTGGAGGCCGAGGACGGTGACGATCGGAAGCCAGGCGTTGCGCAGCACGTGACGGCGGATCACCGCGCCCTGCGCGAGACCCTTCATCCGGGCGGTCCTGACGAAGTCGTCGCCGAGGACCTCCAGAACCGAGGCGCGCACGATACGGGTGATGTAGCCGGCCATCGACAGCGCCAGGGTGGTGGCGGGCAGGACGAGGTGCTGGATCCAGGGGCCGACCAGCTCGGGCCGGTCCTGCAGGACGGCGTCGATCAGGACGAAGTTCGTCGTCGGCGTGTAGTCGAGCGAGCTGGGCAGCCGGCCGAGCACGGGGAGCCAGCCCAGTTGGACACCGAAGACGACGATGCCGAGGACACCGAGCGCGAACCACGGCAGGGAGAAGCTCACGGTGGCCACGGTCCTGGTGGCGGTGTCCACCCAGGTGCCCCTGCGCAGTGCGGCGAGTACGCCGGTGACCACCCCGATCAGCACCGCCAACACCATGGCGGCCACGGTCAGTTCGATGGTGCCGGGCAGCGCGTCGCCGAGCAGGCTGAGGACACTGTTGGAGCCGAAGAACGACGAGCCGAACCGCAGGTGCACCAGGTCGTCGAGATAACTGACGTACTGGGTGAGCAGCGGCTGGTCGAGGCCCAGTGCCTGGCCGGCGCGCGCCTCGCTCTCCGCGATCTGGTCGGCCGACAGGTTTGTTCCGCCGCCCGCGAGGGATGCGGCGGGTGAGCCGGGCAGCAGACGCATGGCGAGGAACACCAGGGACGCCAGCGCGAACAGCACGACCGGCACGGCCAGCAGCCGGACGGCCATGACCCGGAGGGTGCCGAGGCTCCCGGAGCCGGGGCGCCACGGGCGCCGGGGACGAGGCACCGTGAGGGTGCTCATACGGTCCCCCGGGGGTCGAGCGAATCCCGCAGGTCGTCACCGACGAAGTTGCAGGCCACCACGTACAGCAGGGTCAGGCCCGCGGGGAGCACCACCAGCCGCGGCGCGGAGTGCAGGAACTCCTGACCGGCCTGGACCATGTAGCCCCAGTCGGACGTGGGCGGTTGGATGCCGAGGCCGAGATAGGACAGGCCGGCGGCGAAGCCGGCCGCGACAGAGAGGGTCATCACGACCTGGGCCAGCATCGGCCCGGCGATGTTGGGCAGGATTTCCTGGAACAGCACGCGGGGGGTGCGGGTTCCGCCGAGCCGGGAGGCGACGACGTAGTCCTTGGCGGCCTCCCGGGTGGTGAGGGCGCGGGCCAGCCGGGCCAGGCCGGGTGCCAGGGAGACGCCGATGCCGATGGTGAGGCTCACGGTGCCCGGTCCCGCGGCGGCCACCAGCAGGATGACGAGCAGGATCGACGGGAACGCGAGCGCCAGGTCGACGACGCGCATCAGCGTCTGCTCCGCGATCCCGCCGGCATAGCCCGCGAGCAGGCCGATACCGGTGCCGACCGCGGCGGCCAGGGCGGTTGCCGCGAAGGACACCAGCAGCAGGGGGCGCGCCCCGTACACCAGCCGGGCCAGTTCGTCCCGGCCCAGATCGTCGGTGCCGAGCGGATGGCCGGGCGAGCCGATGGGCAGCAGCGCCGAAGGCGTCTGGCGTGCCGGGTCGGCCTGGATCAGCAGCGGCCCGACGAGGGCGACGAGGATCACGGCGGCCAGGAACACCCAGGACACCACGGCCGGCCACGACCGGCCGGTGCCCAGGCCGCGCAGCCTCTCAAGCGGGCCCGGCCGCCCCACCCGGCCCCTGATGGGAGCGGGACGGGGGACGGGGGGACCGGCGTCCCCCGGCGGCACCTCGATGGCGCCGGTCACGGCACCCGCCGGGTCAGACACTGGCTTTCTCCATGAAACAGCGGTGGGTGCTGAGGGCGGCGGTGTTCATGCCCTCGACGTCGGCGCCACTGACAACCAGATTGGTGGAGCAGGCCAGCATGGAGATCACCATGTACTCCTCCGCCCAGCGCCGCTGTATCCGGGAGTAGGCGGCGGTGCGCTTCGTGCCCTCCGGCAGGTTCTTGGCCTCCCTCAGCTCGTCCGCCAGTGTCTCGGCGCCTTCCAGCGTGTCCAGGCCGGTGATGGTGCTGCCGTAGAGACCTCCGGGGTTGGCCAGGGAGCCGACCATGTTGTTGGGGTCGGGCACGTAGGAGTTGCGTTCCCAGATCATCAGGTCGTGGAAGTCGTCCTTCCCGTCGGCGAGCCGGCTGAAGTAGGACGCCGGGTCGACGGACGCGGTCTTCACCGTGAACCCGGCGTCCTCCAGGTTCTGCTTGATGATCTGGGCGGCCTTGGGGTGCCAGGAGTCGCTGGCCGCCATGAGCCCGATCTCGCGGCCCTCCGCCCCGGCCTCGGCGAGCAGCCGCTTGGCCTGTGCGAGGTTCCTCTCGCTGAGATCGGCGAGGCCGGTGTCGTAGCCGTTCTGGCTCGGCGGGATGGCGTAGCCCTTCGGTTCGCTGCCAACGCCGTAGAAGGCTTGCCGCAGGATCGCCTTGCGGTCGATGGCCAGGTTGATGGCCTTGCGCACCTTCAGTTCGGGGACGCGCCGGGCATCGATCATCAGTATCGCGTCGAAGCCGGCCGGGGTGTCGTGGACGGTGACCGCGGGGTCGGACTTCAGCTGCCGGGCAGCCGAGTAGGGGGTGAACTGAGTGGCGGACAGGTCGCCGCTGAGCAGGGAGCTGACGATCGTCGACGGGTCCTGCACCTGGCGCAGGACCAGTCGGTCGACCGGTGGGCGGCCGAGCCGGAACTCGTCGAACGCCTTGAGGGTGATCGACTGTCCGGAGGTGGCCGAGGTGAGCCTGAAGGGGCCGGTACCGACGAGGTGCTTGCCGATGTCGGCGCCGTACTTGTCGAGGGCCGCCTTGGAGATGACGCGTCCGCCGATGTCGGAGAGCTGGGCGAGGACGGTGCGGTCCGGCGTCTTGAGCACCATCTTGACGGTGAGTTCGTCCTCGGCGGTGAGCGAGGCGACGTTCGCGCCGAGTGAGGCGAGTGGTCTGGTGGCACCCTTGGGCAGAGTCTTGTTCCCGGGGTCGAACTGCCGGTTGAGACTTGCCAGAACGTCCGCGGAGGTGAGGGTCGTGCCGTCGTGGAACGTCACGCCCTCGCGGAGGGAGAAGGTGTAGCTGAGCCGGTCGTCGGAGATCGTCCAGCTCTTCGCGAGGTCTCCGGTGGGTTCGTTGGACGCGAAGGATATGAAGGTGAGGCCTCGGCAGACGCAGTCCACCGCCATCCAGTCGCCGAGCGTGGTGTAGAAGGCGGGATCGTTGACGGCACTGGTGGAGTCGATGCCGAGGGTCAGGGTGCCGCCCTTGCCGGATCCGCCGCCGGACTTCCCGGACCCGTCGGCCACGCCGCAGGCGGTGAGCAGGGGTGTGAGTCCGAAACCCACTCCGACACCGAGGACGCCTGCTCCGCGCAACATGGTGCGGCGCGAGACGTCCGGTCCGGCCGGCTGATGTGAGGACGATCCCTGCGACTGTTCCGGCATGAGGGCCTCCTTGGGGCGCCATCCCTCTCAGGAATGGATCTAATCAACAATGGATTGGATCCAAAGCATCGTGTCCGACTTGCACTTCACGGGCGTATCCCGGATGTTACGAGCCGATGAATCGCAAATTTGCATGACGGTTACAGTCATGAGCTGACATCACATGGTTTGTGACACCTGGTCAGTCCACACAGCAATGGCCGGCGCTGCCGCCGGCGGAGGGGTCGGGGATGTCCATGGCGGGGTTGCGGTCGAAGAACCCGTCGGGCTCGAAGACCAGCCTCACCTTGTCGACCGGCATGACCGGCCACTGCTCGGGACGCGGGAAGTGGTGCGATCCCACGACCGGCCACAGCACCAGTTCCGCCCCGTCGAGCGAACGGTTCTTCCGTTGCCAGATGTGCACGCCGTCCTCACCGGGCTCCGCCTGGTTCGGGTACTGGCCGCCGAGGTACTGCTCGGCCGGGTCCGAGACGGTCGCCCACAGATGCTGGTGAACGAAGGGCGCCCGGCGGGCCATCACCGAGTCGGGCCGCGCGAACGGCCTGGTGGTGTGGGGCAGCAGCAGCCGGTACGCCGTCGGCTCGCCGTAGCGGTTCGTCCGCTCGGCGCTCTCCACCCGCCAGTGCCGCGCCGTCGCCGGGCTGGTCCTGCGGGCGGCCTCGGACTCGGAGAGCAGCGGCGTACGCACCATCCGGACCGCGTTGCCGTACGGGTCGTGGGCCGGGTCGTCCTCGGCCTCGGCGTTCTCCTCCACCAGACGGTTGCGCGTGCCGTCGACCGCGACATCCAGGCGCAGACCGAAGTAGTGCTGATGCGTGGGGGTCTGGACGTTGCGCGAGACCACCCGGCCGTGGCGCACCTCCTCGCCCTCCTGAATGCCGGAGGCCGACAGCATGCCGGTGAGCTTGATCTCCAGCTCGATCCTGCCGTCCTGGTAGAGCGACCAGTAGAAGCCGTAGTCGTAGTTGGCCACCGTCTGGAAGCTGGAGATGATCAGCCGCCGGGAGCGGCGCACCTCGCTCACCCCGCGACGCAGGTCGTTGTGCTTCCAGAGGATGCCGTCGTCCTCCTCGTGCATGCAGATCGCCTGGGAGACCTCCTGGGCGGTGCCATCGCCTCCGAGGTAGGCCGCGTCGAAGTAGTGGATGACCCCCAGGCAGTCGCAGCCCAGCGCCAGGGAGTTGGTGAGCGGGCCCGCGCCGTACTCGCCCCAGTCGAAGAAGTTCTTGCGGAACTGGGTGGAGCTCGGGTCGAGATAGGGGACGTACATCTCGTTGCAGGCCGCGCGCTTGAGTACCGAGCGGTCCAGGAAGCGCAGGTCGTACAGCACCAGGCCCTCGCGGTGGGTGAAACCGACCCGGAAGTCCCAGCCCTGCCACCGCACCCGGTGGCCGTCGACGCTGAAGCTCGGGCCCTCCGGCTGCACCACCTCCAGCGGCTTGAGGCCCTCGCGGTCCGGGCCGAAGCCCCCGGCCGCCAGCGGGCCGGGCTCCTGCGAGACCGGGACGACGCCGTGGTCCTCGACCTCCAGCACCTCCATGGTCGCCATGTCGATGAGGGGGATCACGCCCTGCACGGGTCGGACGTAGGCGTTGTCGTCCTCCTGGACCCGGTGCCAGACCGAACCCCAGGTGAGCCGGCGGTCCTTGTACTTCTCCGGCACGAAGCCACCGATGGACTCGGCGTCGATCACGGTCAGGGACACGTCGTGGATGCCGCGCCGGGCCAGCGCCTCGCGGAACGCCGGACTCTCCCGGCACGCCCGGGCCGCGGCGCGCGCCTCGGTCGAGGTGATGCCGGGGCGGCGGATGTCCACCGGCCGCCAGTCCAGGCAGCGCGGCTCGGCGCCGAGCTGGACGTCGATCTCCCAGCCGCCGGGCAGGTCGTGGTCCATCGCGACCAGCCCGATACGCAGTTCGCCCTCGGGCTGCCTGCCGGCCATGACCTCGCGGGCGAATTTCTCGTCAAGCACCGCGCCCCAGAACCGAGTCCGCTCGCCGAGCCGTCCGTCGGCCCGCGCCACCGCGACCGCCGCGTCGATCTCCGCGGGGGACAGCGGGTCCATGGGGTGGGTACGGTCCCGCCGCGCGGGCACGCGGGTACTGACACTCCCGGGACGATGGTTCATGGCTTGCTCCATTCACTCGCGCGAACCGCGGATCCGGTAGTGGATCCTTAAAGCACTGAACTGGATACATAATGGTGGTGGAGTCCGCCACGGGTTCCGCCCGCTGCCGGGGCCGGGGGTCCCGCTGCGGCTCCGCCGCTTTCCGGACCGCCGATCCGCACCTTCCCGACCTGACGGAGGCTTCATGGACACCGCCCCAGCACCGGACGAGAGTTCGCCCGGAGGAACGGGCAAGGCCCTCGTCGACGACACGGCCGCCGCCATCAGGGCACGCATCCTCTCCGGCCTGATCCCCATCGGGGCCCAGCTCCGCCAGGCCGAGCTCGCCAAAGTCCTCGGTGTGAGCCGCACCCCCGTGCGGGAGGCGCTGCGGCAGCTCCAGGCCGGCGGTCTCATCGAGGTGCTGCCCAACCGGGGCGCCGTCGTCCGGGTCCCCGCCCCCTGGGAGGTTCGCGAGGCGTACGAGGTACGCGCCGAACTCGAAGGGCTCGCCTGTGTGCGGGCCGTACGGGCGATCACCGCCGACGTGCTGCGGGAGCTGCGCCAGGCCAACGAGACGGTACGGGCGAAGAGCGGCAGGCCCGCACCCGAGGACGGTGCCTCGCCCTCCACCTCGGCGAACGACTGCTTCCACACACTCATCCACACCACGGCGGGCAACGAACGGCTCGCCCGGGCGATCAAGGACATCAACGAGGCGTTCCCGCGCAACATCTCCGCCCTCGTCCTCCGTGACAACCCCCGTCACCGTGAGGACAACCTCCGTGAGCACGAACGGATCGTCGAAGCGCTCGCCGCCGAGGACGCCGACGAGGCCCGCAGCCAGATGAAAGCCCATGTGATCAATGCCGGCGAGCAGTTGGCCCGGTGGTACGAGCAGCGGTCGGCCACGGTCTTCCGGGGCTGACGCCCCGCCCGTGCGGGCGCCGGGGCTCATGCCCGGGCCACGCGCGTCGCCCCGCCGTCACCGGGGCGTCCGAGTTCCCCGGCCCCGGCCATCGCGGCCGGGGACAGGAAGTCGAGGTCGGCCCGCTCCTTGCCCTCCGCCAGGTCCGCGAGCGCGGCGCCCAGCGCCGGGCCGAACTTGAAGCCGTGGCCGGAGCAGGCCGCGACCACCAGGACACGCTCATCGTCGGGCAGCCGCCCGACGGCGAACCGGTTGTTCGGTGCCATGGTGTAGCGGCAGGTGATCGCCTCCTCCACCGGACCGTCGGCCGCCGGAAGGAACCGCGAGGCCAGGCCGAGAAGCCGGTCGCACTCGGCCGCGGTGACCGGGTCTGCCCGCATGGACGGGTCTTCCTCCGGGCCGTGGTCCAGTCCGATCTTGACGCCGGCACCGTCGAGCGCGGGGATGCCGTACAGCAGGCCCACGTCCGGGACCTCGACCGAGAACGGACCGAGGAGCGGCGGCTGAAGCAGGTGCTGCCGCGACGAGCCGATGTGCACGTTGACGATCCGTACGACGCTCAGCGCTCCGGCGAAGGCGGGCAGCAGTTCGCCGCTCCAGGGGCCCGCGGCGACGACCAGCCGGTCGGCCCGCAGCACGCCCCGATCCGTCTCGACACGTACGCCGTCGCCGTCCCGGCGCCAGCCGATTACGGTGCAGCCGTCCCGCCGGTCCACGCCGTGGAGACGGCCGAGCGAGGCCAGCGCCGTGAGCGAGGCTGCCGCGTCGATGACGCCGGCGGCCGGGTCGTGCACGGCGGAGAATCCCTCGCACAGCCGTAGGCCCGGGAACAGCTCTGCGGCGCGAGAATGGTCCACCTGCTCGCAGTCAGGGCCGCGCAAGGTGGTCGGGGCGTCGGCCGCGCGGGCGTACAGACCGCCGGTCCTGGTCAACAGCCGTTGCCCGGAAGCCAGTTCGAGTTCCTCCCAGGCCGCGTAGGCGGCCTCGATCAGCGGGTCCCACACCGGGGAGGGGTACGCGCGTCTGATCATCCGGGTCCGGCCGTGCGAGGAGCCCTCGGTGTGCCCCGCCGGGAACCGGTCGAGGTGAATGACGCGCGCGCCCCGGGCCGCCAGTCGCCAGGCGGTGGAGGACCCGTGAATCCCGGCCCCTACCACGATCACATCGGCCTGTCCGCCACTGCCACCGCGCCCGGCGCGACGCGCGGGGCCGGGTTGGTGCTTCTCCACGACGGAGGCGGAGCCGGTGGCGGTGTTTTCCGCGGCGGTGGCCGGGCCGGGGGCGAACCCGGTGAGCGGCGCCCTGTCGGGGTGGGGCAGGGCGAGTGCCGCCGCGGTGTGACGTCGCCGTTCCCGTTCCGTCAGGAAGGCGATGAGGGCGTCCACGTCATCCTCGCTGTTGTAGACGTGGAAGGAGGCCCGCGCGACGCGTGCCAGCCCGCGTCTCCCCAGATCCCACTGCCCGTGCGAGGCGGGCACCGTCGTCAGACGGCAGCCGGTGGCCCGCAAGTCCCGTACGGTCTCGCGCGGGTCCTCGCCCTCCCGCAGGAAGGTGACGATCCCCGACGCCGCCGCCGGAGGATCGGCGACCCGGATTCCCGGGACGCCGGACAGCCCGGCCCGCGTTCGCCCGGCCAGCGCGGTCACGTGGTCCCGGATCCGTTCCACCCCGAGGTCCAGCGTCTCCTGAACGGCCGTACCCAGCCCCAGCCGCAGCGCGTGGGAGGCTTCCCAGGTCTCGTAGCGCTGCGCCCCGGCCACGAGTTCGTAGCGGTGGGCCGCCGACCACTGGGCGCCCCGCACATCGGGGGCGGCGGGCCGGGTCCTGGCTCGCAGTTCCGGGCCGACATACAGCAGCCCGGTCCCGCGCGGGCCGCGCAGGAACTTTCGGCCCGTGGCGACGACGAGACCGCAGCGCAGCTCGTCGACGCTGACCGGGAGCTGCCCGAGCGACTGCGTCGCGTCCAGCAGCATCGGCACGCCCGCACGGGCGGCCAGCGCGCCGACCTCGGCGACCGGTTCCACCAGTCCCGAGGAGGTGGGCACGTGGGCGACCGTGACAAGCGCCGCCGGCCTGCGCAGGGCCGTCTCCAGCGCGCCGAGGTCCACCTGCCCGCTGGCGTCCGCGGGCAGCACCTCGAGCACGATGCCGTGCGACTCCCGCAGTTCCAGCAGGTGCAGGGCGGAACTTACGTACGTGGACGAGGTGGCCAGGACCCGGTCCCCCGCCCTGAGCCGCAGTGCGCCGAGCGCGCGCTGCCAGGCGACCGACGCGCTTTCCACCAGTGCGATGTCCTCGGGCCCGGCGCCGAGCAGTCGCGCCGCCGCACCGTACACCTCCTCCATGCGGGCGCTCAGTGCCTCGGCCGCCTCGTAACCGCCCAGCAGGGACTCCAGACGCAGGTGCTCGGTGACGGCGGAAAGCGTTGCCAGGCTGGGCAACGCGGCGCCTGCGGCGTTCAGATGGCGGGCGTACCGCATGCCCGGGGTGTCGGCGCGCAGTGAGGCGATGTCGAGGGCTCCGTGCCGGGCGGCCGGGGGCGCCGGGGTGCCGACTGTGTTGGCGTTCATAGTGCGACGACCACCGCCTTGCGCTCGCAGTAGGACAGGAGGGCGTCGTCGCCCAGGTCCCGGCCCAGTCCTGAGTCGCCGAAGCCGCCGAAGGGCAGTGCCGGGTCGAAGACGTTGTAGGTGTTGATCCATACCGTCCCCGCCCGCAGCCGCGCCGCCATCCGGTGGGCGCGGGACAGGTCCCTGGTCCAGACCCCTGCCGCGAGGCCGTAGGCGGTGTCGTTGCCGATGGCAACGGCCTCCTCCTCGTCCTCGAACGGGATGACCCCGATGACCGGGCCGAAGATCTCCTCACGCGCGATCCGCATACCGCTGGTGACGCCGGTGAAGAGCGTGGGTTCGACGAAGAACCCCGCCCGGTCCGGCACACCGCCGCCGACCGCGAGGGTCGCTCCCTCGGCGACGCCGGCTTCGACGTATCCGAGAACCTGGGCGCGCTGCTCCTCGGAGACCAGCGGTCCGACGGTGACGCCGCCGTCGAGGCCGTTGCCCACCGGGACCCCGCGCACCGCCTCGACGAGACGTTCTTCCATCTCCGCGAGGACGGAGCGCTGGACCAGCAGCCTGCTGCCGGCCGTGCACATCTGCCCAGAGTGACCGAAACCGGCCCGCATGGCGGTGGTGACGGCTGCGCCGAGGTCGGCGTCGGCGAAGACGATGTTGGGGCTCTTGCCGCCGAGTTCCAGGGTGAGGCGCTTGACGGAGGGGGCGGCGGCGGCCATGACCTGTCGGCCGACTTCGGTGGAGCCGGTGAAGGACACCTTGGCCACGCCGGGGTGCGCGGTGAGAGCGGCGCCCACCGCGCCGTCTCCGGTCAGCACGTTGAGCACGCCCGCCGGCAGGCCCGCCTCCTCGCACAGGGCGGCGACGCGCAGCATCGTCAGCGGGGTCTGCTCGGCGGGTTTGACGACGACGGTGCAGCCTGCGGCCAGTGCGGGGGCCAGCTTGAAGCAGCCGGTCATGATGGGGAAGTTCCACGGCAGGATCAACGCCGCCACGCCGGCCGGCTCGGGCACCGTGAAGATGTGGTGCCCACCGTCGACGGGAACGACAGTGCCGGTCAGGCGCGTCGGGGCCCCCGCGAAGTGCCGGAACGTCCTGGCGCTCATCGCCGTATCGGCGCGCGACCGTTCGACCGGTTTGCCGTTGTCCCGCGTCTCCAGCACCGCCAGCTCCTCGGCGTGCTCCTCGATCAGCTCGGCGACACGGTTCAGCACACGGGAACGCTCCGCGGCGGGCAGGCCCCGCCAGCGGCCGTCCTCGTGCGCACGGGCCGCGGCCTCCACGGCGCTGTCCACGTCGTCGGAGGTGGCCTGCGCGGCACGGGCCAGGGCCTCGCCCGAGGCCGGGTCGAGGACCGGGAACGTAAGCCGGTCTCCGGGGGCGATCCACTGGCCGTCGACGAAGAAGGGTTCCAGCTCCATGGGCTGTGCGGTGAACATCGTCATGAGATCTTCCGTAAGGGTGTCGGGTGGCCCGGGAGGGGCGGTTGAGGAAGCCGGCCAGTCAGAAGAGGTCGAAGTACTCGCGCTGCTCCCAGTCCGAGACGTGGCCCAAGTAGCGTGCGAACTCCTCACGTTTGATCCCGGTGAGCCAGGCGACGACGTCCTGGCCGAATGCCCGGGTGAAGACCGGATTTGCGTCGAGCGCGTCCAATGCCTGAGCCAGCGACCCCGGAAGTCGTGGGGCCTTCGCGTCGTACGGATCGAGGACCGGCGGGCCGGGATCCAGCTTCCGGGCCATTCCGTCCATCCCGCTGATCACCTGCGACGCCACGTAGAGGTACGGGTTGGCCGCCGGTTCGCCCGATCTGTTCTCGAGCCGTACGCCACCGGTGCCCGGACCGCCGACGACCCGCACCATGGCCCCCTTGTTGTCGACCCCCCACACCACTCGGTCCGGTGCCAGCGACAGCGGCAGGTACCGCTTGTACCCGTTGACGGTGGGCGTGGTGAACACGGTGGCGGCCGCGGCGTGCTCCAGCAGACCGGCCAGGTAATGCCGGCCCTGCGCCGACAGCACCTCACCGTCCCCCGCCCGCGCCGCCGACGGGGCGAAGACGGCCTCGCCGGTCTCCCGGGAGCGCAGCGACTGGTGCAGATGCCAGCCGGTCGACGCGGTCTCCGCACCGGCCGGTCGGGACATGAACGTGGCGTGGTAGCCGTTCCTCCGGCAGATCTGCCGCACCGCCGCCCGAGTCAGCAACGCGTCGTCCGCGGCCCGCGCTGCGTCCCGCGCGTCCAGCGTCAACTCCATCTGGTTGGGACCGAATTCGAGTTCGAGGGAGCGCAACGGCAGATCCAGGCCGGTGAGTCCGCGGTGCAGCAGGCCCACCAACCCGTCCAGCCGGTCAAGTCCTTCCTCGTGCAGCAGTTGCGAGCCGCCGCTCACCGGCTCCACCTCGGGCGGTGGGCCGGGGGCGCCGGGCCTGCCCACGCCCACCCGCGGGGAACCGGCCGCCGGGCGGAACACATGGAACTCCAGCTCCACGCCGACCGTGAGGTCGTACCCCGCCCCGGCCAGCGCGTCCAGCCTGCCGCGCAGCATTCCGCGCGGGCAGAACGGCGCGGGCGTGCCGTCCGGGCGGAACACGTCGCACAGGATCCAGCCGGTGCGCTCGGCCCAGGGCAGCACCCTGAACGTCGTCGGGTCGGGCACCAGGACGATGTCGCCGGCGCCGGCGAAGTGCCGCGAGACCCGTGGGTCGCCGCCCGAGAACACCGGGAGGACGGTCCTGCCGGAGGTGTCCTTCAGCAACAGCGAGGAGGGGGCGGTGACCCCGGAGCGCAGCGCGCCGGGCACCGCGTCGCGCGTCAGCGTCTTGCCGCGCAGCACACCGTGCTGGTCGGCGAAGGAGAACCGCACCATGTCCAGGCCGAGTTCGTCGATCACACGGCGGATCTGAGCGGCGGCGGCGCACTGTCTCTCGTCCCACAGCCCGTGGCGATCCACGAAGCCGTCGGCTCCGGCGTCCGTCAGCGGGCGCGCCCCCGAGCCCTCGCCGCCCTCGGCCAGTGGCCGTTCGTCAGCGCTGCGCACGAGGCACGTCCCGCCCGGCCCACGGAGACCGTCCGCGCCGCTCCGACTCCCGCTCCCGCCAGGCCTGTTCCCAGCCTTCGACGGGGGTGAGGGTGTCGATGGCCGGTGGACCGGTCAACTCCTCGGCGGATTGCGGGTCGAGCGGCAGAGCCGGCACCGAATTGCCGTTCTCGAAGGAGTCGATCGCCTTCAGCAGCAGCCGACGGTTGGCCGTGACGGCACGGTCGGACACACCGAGCCGCTCAACGGTCCGGTCCTGGACGGGCCCCATGCTCTCCACGGCCCACTGGTCGTGGACGTTGATGTCCAGCCCCATGCCCGTATAGGTGAGTTCCCGCTGCTCCGTGGGGTCGAAGCCCCAGTCGTTCGTCCGGTTGCGCAGCGGGCGGTAGTCGGGCAACGACACTTCCCTCAGCCGCTGGGCCAGCAGCGTCTCCTGGTCGGTGACCTCTTCGAAGTCGTAGAGGATCATGAACCAGTAGTGGTTCTCGTCGTCGATGGGGACGTGCCACTGGCAGAACGACTTGCTGTTGCCGAAGGGCACCACGAAGGCGTTCGGGAACACCAGGTTGGTGATCCGCGCGTGCCGTACGTCCTCGGTGAGATCGCGCAGCGCGAACACCCGGAGACCGTGCTCGGCGCCCTCCACCTCGATGTCCGGGCGGAAGTTGTCGCCGACCAGTTCCGACAGCTTCTTCCCGGTGCCGGCCACCTCCTCGCTGAACTGCTGCCCGTATGACTCGCGGGGGTCCTCCCCGACGAAGCGGTGCAGGAAGGAGACATGGCTCGGGTCGATCCCGCCCTCCACCCCCTGGAGCCAGTTGCACTCCCAGCGGCCTTTGAAGGCGAAGGTGTACGGCTCGGGGGCGCGGAAGCAGTCGTAGGCCGGAAACGGTGGCGGGTCTCCGGCGCCGAGGTAGGCGAAGACGATGCCGTTGCGTTCCGCACACGGGTAGCTCGGGATGCGCACCTTCGCGGCGAAGGAGCTGTGCTCGGGCTCCGCAGGTTGCTCCAGGCACCGGCCGTCCGGCCCGTACAGCCATCCGTGGTACAGGCAGCGCAGACCGCCGTTCTCCCGCCTGCCGTACGAGAGGTCGACCCCGCGGTGCGCGCAGTAGCGGCCGACCAGACCCCATTCACGCGTGGGGGCCGCCGTGGGGGAGCCGTCGTCGGCCTCGTCGTGGATCTCGTCCCGACGGAAGAGGACGAGATCCTCGCTCATGATTCGGAGCGCCTTGACCGGGCGGTCCTCGGGCATCTCCGAGACAAGGGCGACGGGCTGCCAGTAGGCACGCAGGAGCCCGCCCAGCGGTGTGCCAGGGCCGCTGCGTGTCACGCGCTCGTTGTCTTCGCGTCTGAGCATGGCTCTCCTCTTGCATACAACTGCTCCCGTAGTGGATCCAATGCTTGCATATCTAGATCCAAGAATGGAAGACCTCATGGTGACCGACCCGAGATCCCTCACGCTCCGTCGATCATTCCGGCCATGGCAGTGACCATCAGCACGGCGCCCGACTCCCGGAGCAGGACCGCACGGCTTCCCGGGTGAGCCGAAGGGACGCCGGACCGAACCCCTGAAGGGACTCCGGGCGCCGGCCATGCCTGGGACACCAGCACGACACCCGCGCGGGCCAGGGCCCAGCATCCGGCCAGGAGCAGCGCCAGCCACGGTGCCGTCATGGCCCGCTCCGGGGCATCGTGCCCGGCCGCACCGTGCCGCCCCGGCGGCAGGGACGCCATCGCGGCCAGCAGCGCCATCGCGGTCAGGTTCACCACTTCGGCGCTCCGGCGGAACGAGCAGCCCACACACGCGGTCCACAGGCAGGCGACGGCCAGCGCGGCGACTCCCGCCGTCAGCGACCACCGCCCCCAGACCCAGGGCCCCATCGGCAGCATGGCCGCCAGGGCGAGGGCGTGCGGCCCCCACTGTCGCGCGGGGGACGGCAGGTGCCCGGCGAGACACAGGACGCCGCCCACCGACCCGGCCACCCACAGCGCGTCATGCACGACATCCACCTGAGGCGTGGGGCCGCGCGCAACTCGGCGGCACCTGCGCGTTTCGCGGCGGAGCGAAGGGAGGGGGAGGTGATGTGCTCACAGCCATCGTGCTCCTGGTGCGATTTGCGCTGGTTGCCGCCTTGGCGGCAGGCAGGAACAACGTGCACCGTGCATGTTTCAAGTCGAGACGGCGCCGCGTTTCCCGCTCATTACGGCTCCGGACCGCACGGAGTCGTTGTCGCACGTCAGCGGCCCGGCCCGTCCATGCTCCGCTCCTGGACAACCGTGTCGTGGACACCTGCCACGCGATCCCCGGCTGCACGCGCACCCGGCCCGAGACTTCAAGCCCTGGCCCGCGCCGCACGCCCCGGTCGTGACCGATTTTGTGGCTCGCCACGCTGCCCACCGCCCGCACCACGCCCTCGCGCAGTGGGTCGAGCGGGAAGGCGCGGACCGTCCGGTGCCAAGGGGCACAGCGAAGAGATCACGGTCGACACAGCGACCGCCAACCTCCCTGGAAATCTCCCGGCCCTTGCCTGGGTCACGTCGTTCTGGTCGCAGCGCCACTCGGACGAAGGCGTCCCCGTCGAAGTAACGTGTCGTACTCGCCCTGTGCGGTTCGAGCACCAGGCCGAGGGCACCGAGCTGGTCCTCCATCCCATCGGGTACGCCTGGTGGATGGTGCCGCCCTTGCCGTGGCACACGTCCCGGGCCGGCTTGTGGCGGGACTCCCGCACGGTGAGCTGGCGGTTCATCTGCCGGTGGTAGGTGTCGTCGACCGGGTCGACCATCCGCAGCAGGTGCTCGGCCTTCGCGATCCGCCCGTACTCGGCGAACGCCTGCCCCAGCGGGGTCGGTGGCCCTCGCGGCCGAACATCCTCAGCAGGTCATAGGCGCGGACATGGTTGGTGACCAAGGAGCCCGCGACCCGGAGCGGCGTGACAACCGGTTCCGGGTCGGCCCTATCTCGTGAGCGGCTGCACCCCGAGGAGGGTCTGCGGTTTTGGGGTAGAGGGCCCGGGCGAGAGCGTCGTTCAGGGCCAGGCGCGAAGGGGTGTCCGGCTGGGACTCACTGAAGAAGCCGCCACTGGGGCGCGGTGCGGGCGAGGCGCTGGCGAGCCAGACTGGGGTCTGCGCACCCTCGTCCGGGGTGATGGCGAACGGACGGAACAGCGGGGCGGTCAGCCGCAACGGACCGCCGGCGTTACTGTTCATCGCGGTGCCCTTGACCATGCCGGGATTGGCATTGTAGAAGCTCATGCCGTCAGGCAGGCGGTGTGCGAGTTCTCGCGCGGCCAGGAGGCTGACGAGTTTGCTCGTCGCGTAGACGTTGATCTGGTTGTAGAAGGGCTTGCTCCACGATGTTCCCGCGACATCCGGATCGATGGCATCGAGCTTGCCTCTCTTTTCCACGAACGAGGACATGTCGATGATCCGCGCTTCGAGCGTGAGTACTCCTTCGGCCAAGAGGGCGTGGGTAAGGAGGAACGGAGCGTGGTGATTGAGCGCGGCTCCCTGACCACCACCCAGCGCTACCTACACCCCGACATACACAAGATCACTGCCGCCGGGGGCGGCGCTCTCCGCCCACCTCGGCGTACTCCGCGCGCCACGCTCGCTGCCCAGCCCGATCGTCATCACCCGCTGACGCCGGTCAAGAAGGCTGGTCCCCAAGAGTGACCAAGGGCCGGTGTCGGATTCCTCCGATACCGGCCCTGAACTGCGACTCTCACGAGTCGGGACGACAGGATTTGAACCTGCGACCCCTTGACCCCCAGTCAAGTGCGCTACCAAGCTGCGCCACGTCCCGATGCCCGTCTGACCTGGGGTTTCCCCCGATCGATCGTGCATGAGAACAATACCGCACTCCGAGCGGTGGTCACGAACCGCTTTTTCCCTTGTGCGGCCTGGGCCCGTCGCTTGACCTCAACTCAGGTTCAGGTTGCACGGTTGTCCTCATGACAACATCAGCGTCGACACCGACCTACGGCTACCAGGACCTCGACCGACTGCTGGCGCACCTGACCGGCGACGAGAAGCACGGGCCCGCCGCGACCTCCACCCTCGATGCGATCTGGGTGCTCTACGACCGGGTGCTGAACGTCTCCCCCGCGACCGCCGACGACCCCGCGCGGGACCGTTTCCTGCTGTCGAAGGGGCACGGGCCCATGGCGTACTACGCCGTACTCGCCGCCAAGGGCTTCTTCCCCGAGTCGCTGCTCGCCGACTTCGGGTCGTACGACTCACCCCTCGGGTACCACCCCGACCGGACGCTCGTGCCGGGCGCCGAGATCAGCAGCGGGTCGCTCGGGCACGGGCTGCCGCTCGCCGTCGGGAGCGCGCTCGGGCTGCGGGCGCAGGGGCTCGGCGGGTCCAAGGTCTGGGTGCTCATCGGCGACGCCGAGCTGGACGAGGGCAGCAACCACGAGGCCATCGCCTACGCGGGCCCCACCGGTCTCGAACAGCTGCACACGCTCGTGATCGACAACTCGTCGGCCACCTACGGCTGGCCGGGCGGGATCGCGTCCCGGTTCACGGCCGCGGGCTGGTCGGCCGTGACCGTCGACGGGCGGGACCACGAGGCGCTGTACGAGGCGTTCACCGCACCCCATCCGGGCCAGGCCAGGGCGGTCGTCGCCCGCGTCGAGCCGAAGTCCTGACCACGGGGCACCGCCCCCTTGCCACTCGGAGGTTTTCAGATGGACACCATGCGTGAGCGCTTCGCCTCGACCGCGTCGCAGCTCCTGGACGAGGACCCGCGGCTCGCCGTCGTACTCGCCGTGATCGGCAGCGACGGCTTCCGCGAGGCGGAACGCCGGCACCCGCACCGGGTGATCGACGTGGGGATCCGCGAACAGCTGCTCGTCGGCGCGGGCGGCGGGCTCGCACTCGCCGGAATGCGGCCGATCGTCCACACATTCGCGAGCTTCCTCGTGGAACGCCCCTTCGAACAGGTGAAGTTGGACTTCGGCCACCAAGGCGTGGGCGGCGTGCTGGTGAGCGCCGGGGCGTCGTACGACACTCCGTCGGCCGGTCTCACCCATATGTCGCCCGGCGACGTGGCACTGCTCGACACGCTCGACGGCTGGACCGTGCAGGTGCCGGGTCACCCGGACGAGGCCGAGGCCCTGCTGCGGCAGGCCGCGAAGGGCGACGACCGGGTGTACCTACGGCTCTCGCTCCAGACCAACGACGTGGCGCGGCCGGTCGACGGGGCGGGCTTCCTGACCGTACGCGAGGGCCGGCACGGCGTGGTGGTCGCCGTCGGCCCGATGCTGGACAACGTCCTCGCGGCGACGGAGGGGCTCGACACGACGGTGCTGTACGCGACGACGGTCCGCCCCTTCAACAGCGCGGCGCTGCGCCGGGCGGTCGGTGACACGGGAGCGGCGGAGGCCGTGATCGTGGAGCCGTATCTCGCCGGGACGTCGACGGCATCGGCCACCGAGGCGCTGAACGACGTGCCGCACCGGGTGCTCGGACTGGGCGTGGGCCGGCGCGAACTGCGCAAGTACGGTGAGATCACCGACCACTTGGCGGCTCACGGCCTCGACCCCCGGTCGCTGAGGGAGCGGATCTCCGGCTTCCTGGCGGGAGGTGCGTGACGGTACACCCAACTCCTATACCACAGTGGGCGCTTCCGACCCATTGACCCCCCGGAACCAGTGAACTTACGCTGTGCGGCGTACTGAAGAAAGCGCTTTCTTACCCTTCGTCGCCGCCACCTGCACCGGGAGCGCCCGTGAGAAGCCGTCCACCAGACCGATCCCCCCTGCGCATCGGCCGATCCCGAGGGGCACTTACGCCCTTCACCGTCGTCCTGGCACTGCTCGCTCTCGTGCTCGGACTCGGGGTCGCCTCGCCGCCTCCCGCGGAGGCGGCGCCGTACCGTGTCCTGGTCTTCTCCAAGGTCACCAACTTCGAGCACGAGTCGATCCAGGCCGGGATCGACGGCATCAAGAAGCTCGGCGCGGAGAACGGCTTCGAGGTCGAGGCGTCCGACGACGCCGGTGTCTTCACCGACGCCAACCTCGGACGCTTCCAGGCGATCGTCTTCAACAACACCAACTCCACGCCGGAGTCGGGCGATCTGCTGGACGCGCCGCAGCGCGCCGCCCTGCAGAAGTTCGTCCGCGCCGGCGGCGGCTGGGTGGGACTCCACGCCGCGTCCGCGAGTGAGCGCGACTGGGAGTGGTACGAGGGGCTGACCGGCGCCATCTTCGACAAGCACCCCGCCATCCAGACCGGCCGCGTCAAGGTGCTCGACCAGGCGCACCCCTCCACCAAGGGACTTCCGGAGCTCTGGGAGCGTACGGAGGAGTGGTACAACTGGCGCACCAACCCCACGGGCAAGGTGCACACGCTCGCGCAGATCAAGGTGAACGACGGCATCACCGGGCTGGACGAGGGCGTCGACCACCCGTGGTCCTGGTGCCAGAACTACGACGGCGGGCGTTCATGGTTCACCGCCGGCGGCCATGACGCGTCCTCCTTCCAGGAGGAGAACTTCCTCAAGCACCTTCTGGGCGGCATCCAGTGGGCGGCCGGCAACAAGCCCGGCGACTGCTCCGCCACCAAGACCGGGTCGTTCAAGCGCACGCAGCTGGCGACCGACCTCTCCGACCCCTACGAGCTGGCCGTGACCCCGGACCGCCGGGTGATCTACATCCAGCGCACCGGGAAGCTCCAGGTCCTCGACCAGTCGACGATGCGGACCACCACGGCGCTGGACTTCGACTACAGCCTGAAGATGACCGAGCAGTCCGACGGGCTCATCGGGCTGACGCTCGATCCGGACTTCGCGGAGAACAACTGGCTCTATCTCCTGCACTCGGACAAGGAGAAGAAGCAGATCAACCTGTCGCGCTACACGCTGACGGGGAACACGGTCGACCCGGCGTCCGAGAAGCTCATCCTGGAGATCCCGACCGACCGCGACGAGCAGCGCGCCAACGTGCACATGGCCGGCTCCCTCGCCTTCGACAAGGACGGCGACCTCTACATCGCGACCGGTGACAACACCGACCCGTTCGTCTCCGACAACTTCACGCCGATCGACGAGCGTCCGGGCCGGCAGGTGTTCGACGCGCAGCGCAGCGCGGCCAACACCAACGACCTGCGGGGCAAGGTCCTGCGGATCACCCCCGAGGACGACGGGACGTACACAGTCCCCGAGGGGAACCTCTTCGCGCCGGGCACGGAGAAGACCCGTCCCGAGGTCTACGCGATGGGGCTGCGCAACGTCTTCCGTATCACCACCGACCCCAAGACCGGGGTGCTGCTGGTCGGCGACTACGGCCCCGACTCGCGTTCGGCGGACCCGAACCGCGGGCCGGAGGGTACGGTCGAGTTCAACCGGGTCCCGAAGGCGGCGAACCTCGGCTGGCCGTACTGCATCGGCGCCAACACCCCGTTCAACGACTACGACTTCGCGACCAAGGTCTCGGGGCCGAAGTTCGACTGCGCCAAGCCGGTCAACGAGTCGCCGAACAACACGGGGCTGCGCGAGCTGCCGCCGGCCGTGCCGGCGACCGTCCCGTACCAGTACTCCGGCTCGCCGCAGTTCCCCGAGGTCGGCGGCGGCGGTGCGCCGATGAGCGGTCCCGTCTACGACTACGACCCCGACAACCCCTCGCCCACCAAGTTCCCCGAGTACTTCGACTCGAAGTGGTTCGCCTTCGATCTGGGCCAGAACTGGTTCAAGACGTTCTCGGTCCAGCAGAAGGACCAGGAGTTCACCGACCCGCGCTTCCCGGACGCCAAGGCGGGGGACATCCAGTCGATCAACAAGATCTTCACCGACATGAAGTTCAACCAGCTCTTCGAGTCCGAGTTCGGACCTGACGGTTCGATGTATGTGATCGACTTCGGGGTCGGTTCGGGCGCGGGACGTACGGGCGTGATCAACCCGGGCACCGCCATCTACCGCATCGACTACGTCGGCGACGGCCAGCTGCCCACGGCGAAGATCAGCGCAACGTCCGACACCGGGCCCGCGCCGCGGAGCGTGAAGTTCTCCAGCGCGGGTTCCGGACTGCCGGGGGGCAAGCCCGTCACATACGCGTGGGACTTCGACGGGGACGGCACCGTCGACTCCACGAAGGCCAACCCGACTCATATCTACGTCGACAGGGGCGTCTTCACCGCACGGCTGACGGTCACCGGTCCCGACAAGCTCTCGGCGCAGGCCGGCCAGGAGATCGTCGTGGGCAACACGCGGCCCGCGCTGACCATCCAGAAGGCCCCGGACGGCGGCATGTTCAGCCTCGGCGACACGGTCCCCTTCACCGTGAAGGTCAGGGACCCCGAGGACGGCAAGAGCGCGGAGATCGACTGCGGGCGCGTCACCGTCGAGGGGCGGCTCGGTCACGGGACGACGCTGCACCCGGTGCAGTCCAAGCAGGGCTGCGCGGGTGAGTTCACCGTCCCGACGACCGACGAGCACGCGAACCAGGATCTTTTCTTCCGCATCACCGCCAGTTACAAGGACGACGGCGGCGACGGCGTCCCCGCGCTGACGGGAACCGCCGTCTCGAATCTGAAGGGCTCCTACCGCGAGGGCGAGTTCTTCAGCGAGACCGGCGGCGACGGCGGCGGCGTCACCATCGGCGCCCGCGCCGAGGCGTCCGGCGGCAGGCGCGTCATCGAGGTCGAGCACGGCGACTGGGTCGCGTTCGACCCGGTGAACCTCACGGGCGTGCAGTCCGTGACGGTCGGCGCGTCGTCGGGCGGTACGGGCGGGACCATCGAGTTCCGCAACGGCTCGCCGACCGGCCCGCTGATGGGCTCGGTCACCGTCCCGAACACCGGCAACTGGACCAACTTCATCTCACCGACCACAGCGCTCAGGCCGGTCGGCGGCACGGTGAAGATGTACGTGGTCTTCAGCAACCCCGACTGGAAACCGGACGGCCAGGACGTGCTGTCTCTGGACTGGCTGCGCTTCAACGGGCGCGGGGTCGAGAAGAAGCCGGGCACCGGTGTCACGGTCAACACGACCAAGGAGGAGGGCAACGCACCGCTCGCGGTCCAGCTGACCAGCACGGTGAAGCTCGCCGACGGCCGGTCCGTCGCCTCGTACAGCTGGAACTTCGGCGACAACAGCAAGCCCACCGGCGAGCAGGGTGCGAGTGCGACCCACACGTACACACGGCCGGGCGCGTACACGGCGCATCTGACGGTCACGGACGACAAGGGCGACACGACGACCGGCGCCGTCGAGATCGCCGCGCGCTGACCCGGAGCAGTGGGCCGGAGCAGGGCCGGGGCAGTGGGCCGGCGCAGTGAGTCGCAGCAACACGAGCCGCATTCGAGCGAGTTGAGAGAGGTCACGTGAGCGTGAACGGAACACGAAGAGCGTTCCTGGGTACGGCGGCGGGCCTGGCCGCGGTGGGACTGGCGTCGACGGGGACGACCGCGTACGCGTCGGAGTCCGGCCGGGGCCATGGGCACGGACATGGCCACGGCCGGCCCAAGCGCAAGATCCCGCGTTCGGGCATCGGTATGCACCTCTACACGATGCGCTCCATCCTCGAAACGGACTTCGAGGGGACGCTGGAGCAGCTGGCGGACATCGGTTACGCGACGGTCGGCGTCAGCGGACGGTTCGGCCGCAACGCCACGCAGATCCGCCAGGTGCTGGACGACGTCGGCCTCAAGGCGGTGCTGGAGCACGTCGGTTACGGCATCGTGGCGGGCACCGGTCTCCAGCAGGCCATCGCGGACGTCCACACGCTGGGCGGCGAGTGGGTCGTCGTACCGAGCCTGCCGGGCGAGATGCACACCCCCGCCGGCTACCGCGAGGCGGCGGCGGCGATGAACAGGGCGGGCCGCGTGGCGCGTGAGTCGGGTCTCGGCCCGGTCCTCTTCCACAACCACGACGCGGACCACAAGGTCGTTGACGGCGAGGTCCTGTACGACATCCTGCTCAACGAGACCGACCCCGAGTATGTCGGTTTCGAGCTGGACCTCTACTGGGCCGCGAAGGGCGGGGCGGATCCGCGCCGGCTGTTCGTGGAGGAGGGCCCGCGCTTCCCGGCGCTGCACGTCAAGGACATGGCCCCGAACGGCGACTTCGCGGATGTCGGCTCGGGCGTCCTGGACTTCGCCGAGATGTTCGAGACGGCGCGCCGGGGCGGCGTACGACAGTGGCTGGTCGAGCACGACTCGCCGAAGGACCCGATCGCCACGGCCCGCAACAGCTACCGCCACCTGTCGAGGCTGCGGTACTGAGGCAGCTCCGTACGGCCGGGGTAACCCCCGTACGAACACCGCACCCCCCGTCGGGCCTCACGGCCGGGCGGGGGGTGCGGCGTTCGCAGGGCGCGGGAGGCGCGTCAGCGGGGAGCCGCGTAAGAGTGGACCTGAACGGTCCGGTCCGGCCCCCACCGCTGCTCGCCCGTCGCCATCAGCGTCCATCCCTGGCGTTCGTACAGGGCCGCGGCCGAGCGGTCGGAGGTCACCACGTCCAGCACCGGATGCAGCCCACGCTCGCGGGCCTCCCGGACCGCCTCGCCCAGCAGCAGCGCCCCGATCCCATGGCCCCGGGCTTTCGGCGAGACGTACAGCCGGCTCACCACCGCCGTCTCCTCCGGGCTCGTGCCGGTGCGACCGCTCCAGAGATCTGGCGCGGCATCGCCGGGGCGGGCGCGGGACAGGCACAGGTGACCGGCGATCCGGCCGTCGAGCAGTGCCACCCACGCGGCGAGCGACTCGGGCGGCGCGAGCCAACCCAGGGGTTCCTGCGGCCAGTTGACGGGATATCCGTCGCTCTGGTGAACCTCGGCGAGCACGCGGACACACGCGTCGAGATCGGCGGCGTCGCGGTGCCTCACAGAGATACGTTCTTCGCTCACCGGGGAAGCCAATCACAGCGCCAGCACGCGAACACCCGGATATCCCGGGGGTGCGACAGGAGCGGGGGGGGGGGGGGGCGGCGCCCCCCCCCGCCCCCCCCCCCCCCCCCAGCAAAAACACGGCGGAACAACGCCC
>NZ_JBHXRX010000061.1:0-12331 GCF_042714995.1 Streptomyces sp. NPDC058665 | reverse complement strand
ATGCCACCTAGGGTACGCGAAGACCGCGTCGCATCGCGTAGGGAGACCCCGACATGGGCCCCGTCACCCCCCCCCCCCCCCCCCGCCGCGCGAGCGCCCCGCGGGGGCGGGCCCAGACCGCCCCCGCCCCCCCGCGGGCCCCCCCCCCGCCCCTGTTCAAGAGACCGGTCAGTCCTCGGCCGACGCCGCCCCCAGCAGTTCCCGGATGTGCGTCGTCGCCTCGCGGAACTCCGGCCTGGCCAGGGTCTCCACGTAGTCCCGCTCCGCCGGCAGCCCCACGTCGATGACCTCCGTGATGGTGCCCGGCCGCGGGCTCATCACCACGACCCGGTTCGCCAGATACACGGCCTCCGAGATGGAGTGCGTGACCAGCAGAACGGTCGTGCCGGTCTCCCGCCAGATGCGGTTGAGCTCCATGTTCATCTGCTCGCGGGTCAGCGCGTCGAGCGCGCCGAACGGCTCGTCCATCAAGAGCACCGGCGGCTGGTGCAGCAGCGCCCGGCACAGGGCCACCCGCTGCTGCATCCCGCCGGACAGCTCGTGCGGATAGGCGTCCTCGAAGCCTGCGAGGCCGGTCATCCGGATGAGTTCGTCCGCGCGGTCGCGCGCCACCGCGCTCGGCATCC
Organism: Streptomyces sp. NPDC058665; assembly: GCF_042714995.1. NCBI lineage: Bacteria > Bacillati > Actinomycetota > Actinomycetes > Kitasatosporales > Streptomycetaceae > Streptomyces > Streptomyces sp. NPDC058665. Next base: position 11,705 of record NZ_JBHXRX010000061.1, on the reverse strand, counting down.
GGCGCACCTCGGCCTGGAGCAGGATGTTGCGCCGCGCGGTGCGCCACTCCAGCAGGGCGGCCCGCTGGAAGACGTAACCGATGTCGGGCCGTGGCCCGTCGACCTGCTCACCGTGCAGCCGTACGTCACCGGCGGACGCCTTCAGCAGGCCGGCCACCAGCTTGAGCAGTGTCGACTTGCCGCAGCCCGAGGGGCCGACGATCGCCACGAACTCGCCCATCGGCACATCGAGCGACACGTCCCGCAGGGCGGTGACGTCGCGGTCCTTCGTACGGAAGCGGACAGCGACGTCAGCCAGCGAGACCGCCGCCGTGCCGTCGGCCCCGGCGCCGTCCTTCGGTCCGTCGTCCTTGCTGAGACTGGTCTTGCTCACGCCATGCTCCCGGAGAGTCGCTTCCCTGGGCATCGTCATCCCTTCAGTGCCGAGCTGTCCCAGTAATCCGAGGGAGCCTTGGGGTTCTTGACGAGACCGGCCTCGGCGAAGACGTCGATGGTCGCCTGCCAGTCGGCCTCGGTGTTGAGCCCGGGTGCCTTGCCCTGGGTGGACTCGGTGTGCAGCAGCGTCATCGTCGTCGCGAACTGCTCGGTCAGTACGGCCTTCGGCGGCAGCTGCTCCGACGCGCCCTCCATCGCGGCGACCGCGGGCTCCGGCGCCTTCTCGGCCGCGGCCCACGCCTCGCTGACCGCCGCGGTCATGCGCTTGGTGAGGTCGGCGTCCGACTGAAGGATCTTCTGGCCGGCGATCAGGCCGTTGGAGTAGAAGTTGAGCCCGTTCTCCGAGAAGCGCAGGTACTCGACGTCCTTCTTGGCCTTGTCCGCCATCGTCGGGCCCTGGTCGCTCGCGTAACCGAGCAGCGCGTCCGTCTTCCCGGAGATCACCGCGGCGATCTTGCCCGCCGGGTCGGTGTTCTGGATCTTGACGTCCGACAGCTTGAGGTTGTTCTTCTCCAGGAAGATCGGGAACGTCTTGGTGAGCGCGTCACCGGCCGTGCCCGCCACCGTCTTGCCCTTGATGTCGGCGGGCGTCTTGATGTTCTGGTCGCTGAAGAACTGCACGGAGGACGGCGTCGTCTGGAGCATCACGCCGAGGCTCTTGACGTTGACGCCCTGGTCGACGCCGCTCAGCACGGCGGGGGTGTCCGCCCAGCCGAAGTCGGTCTGCCCGGCGGCGGTCGCCTGGACGGTCTTCTGGGAGCCCTGGCCCGCCCTGATCTCCAGGTCGATGCCGTGCTTCTCGAAGATCTTCTCCTTGACGCCGTAGTAGAACGGCGCGTGTTCGCCGTACGGGTACCAGTTGAGCGTCAGCGTCACCTTGTCGAGCTTCTTGCCCGAGTCGCTGGTGCTGGTGTCGTCGCCGTCCTCGCCGCAGGCGGTGGCGACCAGAAGAAGCGGCACGAGGCCGATCAGGAGTCTGCGGGAGTGCATGGCTGGCCCTTCTCGGAGGGGAGGTCTCATCAGAACGAGGTCGTGACGTTGTTGTCCCGGCGGCTGGCGTGCCAGGGCAGGAGCAGCTTCTCGGCGATCTCGACCAGAACGAACAGGACGACGCCGATCAGTGACATGACGAGCAGGCCCGCGAAGAGCATCGGGGTGTCGAGGTTTCCGTTGGCCTGGAGGATCACATAGCCAAGACCCTCGTTGGCCCCGACGAACTCGCCCACGACCGCGCCGGTGACCGCGAGCGTCACCGCGACCTTGAGGCCCGAGAACAGATGCGGCAGCGAGGCGGGGAAGCGGATCTTGACGAAGGTCTGCCACGGCTTCGCGCCCATCGTCGCGGACAGTTGGAGCATCTCGGGATCGACCGCCTTGAGGCCGGTGACCATGGAGATCACCACCGGGAAGAAGGCGATGAGGACCGCGATGAGGACCTTCGGCGTAATGCCGAAGCCGAGCCACACGACGAACAGCGGCGCGATGGCGATCTTCGGTACGACCTGGGCGAACAGCAGGATCGGGTAGAGGGTCTTCTCGACGGTCGACGAGTAGACCATCACGACCGCCGCGAGCACCCCGACGACGACGGCGATGAGGAAGCCGAGCAGGGTCTCGTAGGTGGTCACCCAGGTGTGTTCCCAGATGTAACTGGTCTGACCCGTCAGCACATCCAGGGTCGCCCCGGGCGAGGGAACGAGATACGGCTCGACCAGTTCGGCCGCGGCGATGGCCCACCACGCGACGAAGCACGCGAGCAGCAGCGCGACGGGCCGCCAGCTGGTCTCGACGGCCTTGCCGAACCGCTCCCCCGCTCCTGGCCTGTTGCGTGTGGCGACTCCCGCGATCTCTTTGGTCGGTCCCGGCATGACACTCTGGCTCACAGTGAACTCCTCGGGAATCAGGAGCGGTTACTCAACGCTGTCCGATCCTCTGCTGTACCGGTTGCCGTTCTGCCGTACCGGAAGAAGCGCTTTCAGAAAGCGCTTTCTGGTAAGGTGATCGCCACGCTAATGACTGCTTGTCCGAACGGTCAATAGGTCGTCCGGAAGTTTCCGGGGCCCGCCAAGGGACCTGCCGCCACGGCAACTCGGGGGCCGACGTGAGTGAACGGGAAGCACGGGCCCATGTGACGCTCGACGTCGTGGCCCGGCGTGCGGGGGTCTCACTGGCGACCGCGTCCAGGGCGTTGAACGGCACGACACGTGTCCGGGACGAGCTTCGTGAACGGGTGCGCGCGGCAGCGGATTTGCTCGGTTACATCCCCAACGCACATGCCCAGGCGCTCGCCAGTTCGTCGAGCAACACGGTCGGGCTGATCTGCCACGACGTGGGTGACCCGTACTTCGCGGCGATCGCCGACGGGGTGATGCGGGCCGCCGCCGAACAGGACGTCCTGGTCATGCTCGCGAGCACGTTCCGCGAACCGGCGCGGGAGATCGAGTACGTCTCCATCCTCCGCGCCCAGCGCGCCCGCGCCATCCTGCTGATCGGCTCCGGCTTCCAGGACCGCACCTGGGAACGGGCGTTGGGCGCGGAGCTGGACCCGTACATCCGCGCGGGCGGCCGGGTCGCCGTCGTCAGCCGGCACCGCAGCGTGCGCGCCGACGCCGTCCTGCCGGAGAACCGCGCGGGCGCCGCGAAGCTCGCCCGCGCGCTGCTGGCGCTCGGCCACCGGCGGTTCGCCGTGCTGAGCGGGCCGCCCGAACTCACCACTGTCGCCGACCGGTTGGCGGGCTTCCGTGAGGGCCTGGCCGAGGCGGGGATCACGCTCGACCCGGAATGTGTCGTAGAAGGCGCTTTCACCCGGGACGGCGGTTATGCGGCGGCCCGCGAACTCCTCACCCGTGCCACCCGCCCCACCTGTGTCTTCGGCGTGACCGACGTGATGGCGGTGGGAGCGCTCGCCGCTTTCCGGGAGGCGGGTATCGAGGTGCCCGGGGACATCTCACTCGCGGGCTTCGACGACATCCCGCTCGTACGGGAGTTGACTCCCCCGCTCACCACCGTCGCCCTGCCGCTGACCGCCATGGGGCAGCACGCCATCTCGCTGGCGCTGCGCGAGCCACGCGGGGAGCGGTCGCGGGTGCTGAGGGTGGGCGGCGAGGTGGTGCTGCGCGCCAGCACGGCGCCGCCGCCGGGCGGTGCGGGGGACGCCGGTACGACGGAAGACGACGGAGGAGAGGTCACGTGAGAGACGATCTGGCCGGGCTCAGGATCGACCGCGTCGAGACGTTCGCCGTCGAACTGCCCACCCACCGCTCCTTCGGCGTCGCCGGCGGCTCCGTGGCCGTCGCCGGGAAACCCTCCGTCCGGATCCTGGTCCGGGTCGGCGCGGACGGGGCGTACGGATGGGGTGAGGCGACGCCCATCCCCGCCTGGACGTACGAGACCGCCGAGTCCATCGTGACCACGATCGACCGCTATCTGGCGCCCGCGATCATCGGCACACCCGCGTGGAATCTGGACGCCGTCGACGCCGCCTTCGACCGGGCGGTCAACCGCGGCCTGACCATCGGCGCGCCTCTCGCCAAGAGCGCCGTGGACGTGGCGCTGCACGATCTGCTCGGCCGGGCGGCGGGCGTACCGCTCGGTGTTCTGTGGGGGCAGCGCCGGACTCCGAGCGTCGAGCTGGGCTGGATCGTCTCGGGCCAGTCGCCCGCCGAGGTGGGTGACAGCGTCGCCGAGGGCAGGGCCGAGGGATACCGCGCCTTCAAGGTCAAGATCGGTCTGCACGACGAGGACACGGACGCGGCGGTCGTGGCCGCCGTCCGGGAACACGCCCCGGACGCGCCGCTCTGGGTCGACGCGAATCAGGCGTACACGGTGCCGGTCGCCCTGCGGATGGCCCGCCGCCTCGACGCGCTCGGGGTCACCGCCTTCGAACAGCCTCTGCCCGCCAACGACATCGCCGGGCTGCGGCGGCTGCGGGACGTCTCGGCCGTACCGGTGGCGCTCGACGAGAGCCTGCGGCATCCGAGCGATCTGGCGACCTTCGTCCGGCTCGGGGCGGTCGATGTCGCGATCGCCAAGGTCCAGCGCAGCGGCGGCCTCACGCTCTCGCGGCGGTTCTGCTCGCTCGCCGAGGACTGCGGGGTCGAGCTGATGGGGTCGGGGCTCACCGAGTCGGACCTGGGACTGGCCGCCTCGCTGCATCTGTTCGCGGCGTACGGCATCACGACCCCGGTCGACCTCAACGGCCGCCAGTTCATCGGCTCGCCGTACGCGGGTGGGACCGTGCGGGTCGAGAACGGGACCGCGTGGGTGCCCGATGGACCGGGTCTCGGTGTGGAGGTGGACGAGTCGGTGGTACGCGAACTGGCCGTCGACGTACTGGAACACCGTGACTGACCATGTACGACGGCGAATTGACTGCCCATCAGATTCCTCGTGACGTCGCCCCGTCGTCCGGGCCGGCGCCGCTCGGCACTGCGGTGCCGGGCGCACCGTCCACTGGAACGGCGGTGAGCAGGTGCTGGACGAGTGTGACGAGCGTGCGGATGCCGGAGCTGGCGATGCGCGCGTCGCATATCACCACCGGCACGTCCGGCCTGAGGTCGATGGCCGCCCGTACCTCCTCCGGGTCGTAGCGGAAGCCGCCGTCGAACTCGTTGACGGCGACGACGAATCCGATGCCGCGCTGCTCGAAGAAGTCCACGGCGGAGAAGGAGTTCTCCAGCCGTCTGGTGTCGGCGAGGACGATGGCGCCGAGGGCGCCGTGGCAGAGCTCGTCCCACATGAACCAGAACCGTTCCTGGCCGGGGGTGCCGAAGACGTAGAGCACATGGCGCTCGTCGAGGGTTATCCGGCCGAAGTCCATCGCGACGGTGGTCGATGTCTTCAGCTCGACTCCCGTCAGATCGTCCGTCTCGGCCCCGACCTGCGTCAGCAGCTCCTCGGTGTTCAGCGGTGCGATCTCGCTGACCGATCCCACGAATGTCGTCTTGCCCACGCCGAAGCCACCGGCCACCAGGACCTTGAGCGCGGTCGGGAAGGGCGTGGGAAAGGAGTCAGAGCTGTCGTCGTAGGCCATCGAGTACTGCCTCCAGAAGGGCACAGTCGCTGGGATTGTCGAAGTTGTGCGGTGGCCGGACGGTGACCGCGCCACTGTCCATGAGGTCGGAGAGCAGGATCTTCGTCACGACGGCGGGCAGCCCCAGATGTCCGGCGATCTCCGCGACCGAGGTCGGCCCCTGGCAGAGGCCGAGCGCCTCGCTGTGCTCGGGGCCGAGGTACCTGTCGCCCGCCGCCCCCGTGGCCATGACCAGCGACAGCAGATCCAGCGCGGCCGTCGGGCGGGTGCGGCCCCCGCTGACCGTGTAGGGGCGGATGAGCCGGCCCGCCGCGTCGTCCAGCCACGGCCCGTCGATGGGGACCGTCACGCTCACTGTCCCGTGACGCTCGATGTCGTACCGGCCGCCTGCCTGACCGGCGTCGCCAGATACGGCCGGACGCTCTTCACGAACATCGCCATCTCGTAGCCGAGGACCGCCGCGTCCGCCTCGCGTCCGGCCAGCACGGCGAGACAGGTGCCGGAGCCCGCCGTCGAGACGAAGAGCAGGGTGGAGTCCAGCTCGACCACCACCTGGCGTACCTCGCCGGCGTCGCCGAAGCGCACGCCCGCGCTGCGGCCGAGTGAGTAGAGGCCGGAGGCGAGAGCGGCCATGTGGTCGGCGCTGTCGGGATCGAGGCCGTGGACTGATCTGACGAGTCCGTCGGAGGAGAGCAGTACCGCGCTGCGGGTGTACGACACCCGTTGGACCAGGCCGCTCAGCAGCCAGTCGAGGTCGGAGACATGGCCTGTCGGCCCATCGCTCGCCATGGTGATCTACTCCTTGTGGGGATTGTCTCGGTCTTGGCGGTGCGGATCCGGAAGTTCCGTCACGGGGCTGGGAGTTGGGCCGGAGGCCGGGGCGGGATCGGGGCGGGGATCCCCGGTGGGCCGGCCCTCGGCTAGCCCGATACCGCGCTGGAAGGCGGCCATCAGACCGGGGTCGTGCGGGGTCGGTTCACCGTCGCCGGGTGGGGCGGGCGCGCCCCTCAACTGCGGGACCAGGTGCTCCTGGCTGCGGCGCCTGGGCAGTTGGGGCCGGTCCATGGTGCCGCGCACAACGCCGGGCGCGGGGAGGTCCGACGGCGGGCCGGGGAATGACGAGTCGGGCGGTGCGGGGTCGGGGGCCTGCCGGAACTCGGGCGGGAGCGGGCCGGGACGCGCGTCGGCCGGTGTGGGTCGCGCGCCATTCTCGCCGCGTACGGGCAACGGCCCTCCGCCGGACGTCCGCCGGTGCGACGTGCGTCGGCCCTCCATGACGGGACGGAGCTCCGTCTCGGGGCGGAGTTCCGTCTCGTACACCTGCTTGGGTACGGGCGCGGGCGCCGGGACCGGTGCGGGGACGGGTGCCGGCGGCGCGGGCTGTGGCGCTGTCCGAGCCTGTCCGGTCGCCCGCTGTCCGTCCGGGTCGGCGCCCAACAGGCCCTGCGGCAGGACGAGTACGGCCTGGACCCCGCCGTAGATGTTGGCGTGCAGGCGAACGGCGATGCCATGCCGCCGGGCGAGGGCGGACACCACGAACAGCCCGATCCGGCCGTCCTGGAGCAGATGGGCGACATTGACCTGGTCGGGGTCGGCGAGCAGGGTGTTCATCCGTTTCTGCTCGTCGGCGGGCATGCCGAGCCCGCGGTCCTCCACCTCGATGGCCAGCCCGGCGGTGACCGGCTGGGCCCGGAGGAGGACCTGGGTCTGCGGCGGGGAGAACACCGTGGCGTTCTCGACCAGTTCGGCCAGCAGATGGACGACGTCGGCGACGGCGTGGCCGCGCAGGGTGCCGTCGACCGGCGGCACGAGTTTGACGCGCGGGTACTGCTCCACCTCGGCGACCGCCGAGCGCAGCACCTCGGTCAGGGTGACCGGCCGGCTCCACTGGCGGCGGGAGACGGCGCCGCCGAGTACGGCGAGGTTCTCGGCGTGCCTGCGGATGCGGGTGGCGAGATGGTCGACCTGGAAGAGACCTTTCAGCAGATCCGGGTCCTCGACCTTGTTCTCCAGGTCGTCCAGGACCTCGATCTCCCGGTGGACGAGTGACTGGAGTCTGCGGGCGAGGTTGACGAAGACCTCGACCTTCTGTTCGTTGCCGACACTGCTCGACAGCCGGGACGCCTGGACGACGGCGGCGACGGCGGCGTCCTGGGAGCGGCCCAGTTCCTGGGCGAGCAGGGCGAGTTCGTCGCCGCTCGGCGCCTTCACCCCGGGGGTGCGGCGCGGCGGCGGGCCCTCGCCGCGGCGGAGCTGTTCAACGACGACGCGCAGGTCGGCCTGGGCGCGGGCGCTCGACCGGCGCAGTGCGTGGCAGCGGTCGATCACGGACCTGGCCGCGCGGTCGGCGCCGACGACGGCGGCTGTGGCCGCGACGACGCCGGACAGCACCGTGCCGCCGACGGCCGCCCAGATCTCGGGGGTCGGCCGTACGCCGCCGGAGCGCACGGTGACGAGCACGGCGAGCAGGCCGCTGAGTGAGGCGATGACGGTCGGCGCCAGGGCGGCGCGCAGGAGTTGGGGGCGTATACGTCGTTCGGGAGACGCCGGCGCGTCGGGCCCGGGAGGCGGCGCGCCCTTGGCCGGTGACGGCTTGGCGGAGGGCGCGCGGCTGCCCGGCCTGCCGTGCCGTCCGCCTTCTCGGCGTTCGGGTCGCGCGGTGGGTGCGCGAAGTTGAGACATCGGTGTCCTCGGTACGTGGGGCCCCAGGCATTCGGTGTTCTGCGCAGTGAAGGATGCCCAGCGTTGATCGCCGAGCACACACGGTAGTTGGCGAATAGTCAGTCGCGGCGGACAGTTGACGAACTTGCCCACAGAGCATCCCGCTCTGGTATGAGCCGTCGCACAACAGTCCGAAACAGTGCAATCGCCTTGAGGGCCGGAGCAGTTGCCCACGTCTCCGGCACTCGTCCGCCCGGCGCCCGGCGTCCTGCGGCCGCCCCGGGGCTCCCCGCCGCCGGCTACTCGGCGGCGAGGATCACCGAGCGCGTGAGGTGGCGCGGCCGGTCGGGATCGAGACCCCGCGCGTCGGCGAGGGCGAGGGCGAGGCGCTGGATCCGTACGAGTTCGGCCAGCGGGTCGAGTTCACCGGCCACCCACAGCCCGCCGGTCGCGCCGACCTGCGCGGCGAGACCCTCGGGCGCGGGGCCGAGCAGCCAAGTCGCCGTGCCCTCGGTGGTGATGCTGATGGGGCCGTGCCGGTACTCCATCGCGGGGTACGACTCCGTCCAGGCGAGCGCGGCCTCCCGCATCTTGAGCGCGCCCTCGTTGGCGAGTCCGACGGTCCAGTCCTGTCCGAGGAAGGTGAACTGCGAGCAGTCGGTGACCCCTTCGGGCAGCGGCTCGGCGACGGCCCGCTCGCCGTCGGCGACCACGGACGCGGTATGCAGGCCGAGATGGGCGCGGAGCAGAGTGAGGGCCGTGGTGGCGAACCGGGTCTGCACGACGGACTGTTCGTCGGCGAAGTCCAGCACGACCAGGTCGTCGGCGGCCGAGCGGATGGGTGTCTCGGGGTCCGCGGTGATCGCGGTCGTACGCGCCGCGCCACGGGCGGCGGCCAGCAGTTGGAGGACCTCGGTGGTGGTGCCCGACCGGGTGAGCGCCACGATGCGGTCGTAGCGGCGGCCGGCCGGGAACTCGGAGGCGGCGAACGCGTCGGTCTCGCCCTGACCCGCACCCTCGCGCAGCGCCGCGTACGCCTGCGCCATGTAGTACGAGGTGCCGCAGCCGACGACCGCCGTGCGCTCACCGGCCTCTGGCAGTCGGCCCGAGCCGCGCAGACCGTCGGCGAGCTCCGCCGCCCGGCTCCAGTTCGCGGGCTGGCTGGCAAGTTCCGTCTCGACGAACGTCACGTCGGCTCTCCACTCTCGATCTCCGCGGCAGACATGCTTGTTCGTGCATGCTAAGTGAGCCTTTCGAGCACCTTCAAGCAGACTCATGCCGGCGTGCGGGTGCTTGAATGATCCGAAGCGTGACCGAGGAGATGCGGTGAACCGGTACGAACGGCACAACTCCCTGCTCGAACTGCTCGCGGAGCGGGGCCGGTTGGACGTGGACGCCGTCGCCGCCGAGCTGTCCGTGTCGGCGGCGACCGTACGCAGGGATCTCGACCATCTCGCCGAGCAGCAGTTGCTCACCCGGACCCGGGGCGGGGCGGTGGCGCACTCCGTCTCGTACGGGCTGCCGCCCCGCTACAAGTCGGTGGGGCGGTCGGCGGAGAAGCAGCGCATCGGCCGGGCCGCCGCCGCCCTGGTGTACCGGGGCATGGTGGTCGGGCTCAACGGCGGGACGACGACGGCCGAGGTCGCGCGGGCCATCGCCGCGCGCGCCGATCTGGCCGACATGTCGGACCGGGGCGGCGAGGCGGCCGTCACCCTGGTGACCAACGCGCTGAACATCGCCCATGAACTGGCCGTGCGCCCGCACATCAAGATCGTGACCACGGGCGGGGTGGCGATGCCGCAGTCGTACGAGCTGGTGGGACCGCTGGCCCGGCACATCCTCGGCGAGGTGAGTCTGGACATCGCCTTCATCGGCGCCGACGCCGTCGACGTGACGGCGGGGGCCGGGGCGCGCAGCGAGCACGAGGCGAGCATCAACGCGCTCCTCGCGGGGCGGGCGAGGCGGCTCGTGGTGGTGGCGGACAGCTCGAAGCTGGGTACGCCGGCCTTCGCCCGGATCTGCCCGACGGACGCCATCGGCACACTGATCACGGACGCGGGCGCCCCCGAACAGGCGAGGCTGTTCGAGGAGCGCGGCGTGAAGGTGGTTCAGGTCTGAAGCGCTCCCAAAATAAACCGTCTCGCTGGTTTTATAGGGCCACCACACATCCACTCCATCCTTCTCCGTGCACCCAACTTCAGCCGCTTCGGCCAGAAATCAGCTCCACACTCGGATAGACCCAGGTCAGCAACGGCCGACGGACGGCTTCACTCACCCGACAAACAGACGACCAGGTTTGTTATGGTCGACTTCCAGGCTGAGGTAGACGAAGACGGAGTTCAAGTCGTGCGTGTACTCGTGATCGAAAACGACGGCGCCACCGCGGAGACCCTCGTTCGCGGTCTGCGGCGGCACGGAAACGACGCGACGAGCGTCGGCACCGGGGCCTCCGCCCTGAAGACCCACCGACAGGCCGAATTCGTGCTGCTCGACCTGGAGTTGCCGGACATCGACGGACTCCAGGTCTGTCGCACCGTCCGCGACTCCACCGACACCCCGATCATCGCCGTCACCGCGCGGGGCACCGAGCTGGACCGTGTCCTCGGCTTACAGGCGGGCGCCGACGACTACCTCGTCAAGCCCTACGGATTCCGGGAGTTGCTGGCGCGTATGGAGGCCGTCATGCGGCGGGCCTCCCCGCGGACGCCCGTGGCCAAGGAGGTCTCGTACGGTCCGCTGCACCTCGACGCGGGCGCCCGCGAGGTCCGGCTGGAGCGGGAGTTGGTGAAGGTGACCCGCAAGGAGTTCGACCTCCTGCACATGCTGGTCTCCCGGCCGGGCCATGTGGTCTCCCGTCAGCAGCTCATGTCACGGGTGTGGGAGGAGACATGGACCAAGTCGGGCCGGACCATCGACACCCATGTGAGCAGTCTGCGCGGCAAGCTCGGGGCCAGTACGTGGATCACCACCGTACGAGGCGTCGGATTCCGTATCGGACACGGCTGAACCGGCCGTCCGAACGGCCTTGACCTTGAGTCGACTTGAGGTTCTACGTTGGTTCCCACGGGGACAAACCGCAGGTAGACCCGGAGGTGACCCAAGTGAGCGTCGACACCGCACTTGCCGCGCAGCCCATCGGCTACTGGAGTGGAGCCGCGAACGGAGCGATCACCACGCATATCCGTCAGGCGCTGGCCCGCCTCCACGTGTCCCAGCCGCAGTGGTGGGTGCTCAACCAGCTCGCTGCCGCGCCGACGGCCATGAGCCAGGTGGAACTGGCCCGTCGGCTGCGGGACCACCTGGACCCGGGAACGACGCTCGGCCCCGACATCGAGACGCTGCTGGCGCGTGGGTGGATCGCCCACGGCGCCGACGGCCGGCTGTCGCTCACCGGAGCCGGGGAGGCCGGCCGGGCACGGATCAAGAAGCTGGTGCTCGAACTGCGCGCGCAGATCCACGACGGCATCGACGACGCCGAGTACGTACGGGCACTGGGAGTGCTGCGCCGCATGATCAGCAATGTCGGCGGCAACCCGGACTTCCCCTGACCCGGCGGGACGACGCCCGTGGCCCGTAC